>NZ_JAKKSE010000014.1:0-143664 GCF_025653595.1 Shewanella sp. SM95 | reverse complement strand
AAATTTCGACCTAACTCAGTCAAGGTCAGTGTCTTACATTCAATCAGTGCCTTAGAGGCCAGCATCAAGCTGTTTAATCGTTTTAGGTGAAGTTCTGGGCAGTATTGGTGTAAAGAATGTTGTAGGATATTGGCTTCGCGCATCTTGTTGTCCAAGTGTAGTTTTTGGCGAAACCATTTGATCATGCAACAAGATGCGCTTCCACCCTAATTTGATGATTTATTTGTAAATCATCAGGGGATTCTTCAGTACTTAGCATTTAACTAAGTGAATTAATTCATGATGTGGATACAGAACTATTAGATTTTACTTTACGATTTCCTTTAATTCCTAGGTGAACATGTAACCTATTTTTACAATGTTCATTTCTGATTTTTCTATAAGACAGTTTTTAATTAATGTTATCATGGAAGAATCTATTGCCAATTTAATTAGGTTTTTCACCTGAAAAATTTGTTGAAATCTTCACGATCCAAGGTTGCAATAAGTTATTGAAAACTCCCATTAAACAAGATTAATTAAAAAACTAAAGTTTTACATAAATGGTGATGAAAATTCATCTAGCGAAACATACTTAACTGACGCTCACTTATTTGATAGAGATATAATTATTATCTTGTTTACGAATGATAATGTTTAACTTTTATTTTTTGCGACCTTGTTTAAAAGTGTATTGGACAAGCTTTGTGTACAAGTTTTGGATATGGAAAAATATGATACTCTATCTCTTAAAATATAATGTTAAATTTGGTTTAATAGTCTTTAAAAAAAGAATTTCTCACACAGCCACTCGGTGATAATTTAGGTGTTACTTAGGATTTTATGGCCTTTACATATTAATGTATAGGCCAGATTATCAGATAGTCAAATATTTATATCTCTTAACCACTGTCCTACGGTACGTGGTGTAATTCCTAATAATACTTGCGCACTCATAGCTTGTTTGATTGCTGAATCTTGAGTTAATGCTTTTGCTTTATATCCTTTTACAACCTCTGTTGCGGCACTTTCTCCAAACAAAATAGCTAATTTCATACCAAACTCATCAGGAGTAAGGCTTTGAAAGCTAACATCATGACCAAAATAGTCGGCAAATGCATCTGCTAGGTCATTACCAGTGATGGCAGGCAATTGGCCCACTTCCACAATCCCTGTTACAGAAAAATCGCGAAGAAGAGCTGCTGCGACATCAGCAATATCAAGATGAGAACACCAAGAAACTGGATAATCATTACGTAGTGGATAAGGGAGTTTATGATCTTCTTTCACTGGTCCAATAACAATTGGCAACAACAAATTCTCAAGATATAACTGCGGTGCAATGATAGCCAAAGAGACGCTCGTCTTCTCAAGTTCATTAATCAGAGTGGGCAATGCGCTTTTATCTCCAGGGATACCTAAGGGCCAACCACTAGTTGTAAGAACTACACGGGCAGGCTTAGCCTCCATAATCGCTTTCGCTATATTATGTGCAAATTCACTACGCATTACTTCAGGACCAATTGGTAAATGAAGGAATATCCCATCAGCACCAGCATAAGCAGAAATAAGAGAGTCCACTGAAGTTAAGTCTAAAGCGACTGTTGGAACACCCTTAAGAGAGGTGGGGTTGCGCACAACAGCAACTGCATCCGTACCTTGCTCAATCAACTTATTAAAAAGGGGCGCTCCCTGGGCACCAGTTGCTCCATGAATAATGTATTTCATATATACTCCAGTAATGATAATTTAAACAGAGTGATAATAGTGCAGACGTTAAGTCGGTTACGTCAAATGCACTATTAGAAATAACTTACAAAAATGAGAAAAGTATGAATAACAGAGAAACGCCTTGTTGCGGAGTCGCGCGTTTTTTAATACTTATGGATGGCCCATGGGCAACGTTAATCATTAGAGAGCTGTTACATGGCCCCCTTCGTTTTACCGAACTGAAAAATAACCTGAATGGAATTAGTGCACATACCCTAACCCACAGATTAAAGCAATTTGAAGCTAACGGACTTGTTACTCGCACTGTGTATGCCGAAACGCCGCCACGAGTGGTATATGAATTAACTACTTTAGGCGAAAATCTACGAGATGTTCTTGAAGCAATGGGAAAATGGGGTGAAACCATTCCAGACCAACTTATCCAACGCAATAAATTATAAAGTGAAGTAGCTAGGGTCTGTTGATCTTTGGCCGGTGATTTTCAGACAGTATGGCAAGACGTTATAATTTGCTTCGCCAAAAGTAACTATAACCTCAAGCCATGCAAAGACTTATGTTAACGGATGCCAGCTGGGGAAAAGCTATTTCATTTAGTGCTTGTTAATTTTCTGAACACCATTAACTTCCTGCGAACGTTTTACGCCAAGCACTTGGGCTAACGTGAAAACGTTGATTAAAATGTTGCCTAAATGACGTTGCAGTCTGAAAACCAACCATTTCAGACACTTGTTCTACAGAAAGTCTTGTACTTTCAAGAAGCTCAAGGCTACGTTGCAGACGAGTACTTACAAGCCATTTTCCAAATGACATACCGGTAGCGTTGTTGAAATGCCGAGTAAAGGTACGGCGACTCATAAATAATTGATCTGCTAAATCAGCGATAGAATATTGTTTGTCGAGGTTTTCACGTAAATAATCCAGTAACCTATTGACCTCTGCATCTTGAGTTGATTTTGGGATAGGTTGTGCAATAAATTGTGCCTGACCGCCTTCTCTGTGCGGAGGTACAACTAAGATACGTGCAACTTTATTCGCTGTTTTTGTCCCATAAAAAGACCTCACAATATACAAGCAACAGTCTAAAGCGGCAGCAGTACCTGCAGAAGTGACTACACGGTCACTTTCAACATAAAGTGCATTCGTATTTAGCTTTATATTTGGAAAACGAACTGTAAAATCTTCCTCTGCCATCCAATGAGTTGCAGCTTCTTTTTTATCTAATAGCCCTGAGTAGGCTAACGCATAAGCACCATAACAAAGCCCCACGACCATAGCCCCTCTTTCATGAGCTTTAACCAATGCTTCAGATACATCAGAAGCAGGTGCACTGTCTAGGTCATGCCACCCAGGGATGACAACTATATCTGCCAACTCAACGAGTTCTAATCCACCATCAGGCTGAACTGTCATCCAATTGTCAGTGTGTTGTGGCTTACCATCAATTGACACTATCTTTAAGTCAAAAATGGGTTTGTTATCTGGCTGCATCGAAAAAACGGCTTGAGGCACAGCGACATGAAACACGCTGAAATGAGGGTAGAGAATCAAAGCGACTGTTGGTACTTGCATATGCAAAGTGCTCCCAAGTGGTTCGTCATATCATTATTTGGCCCAATTATTTCGACATTTGTCACTTGGGTCAATATTCCCTCTCGTAAATACCGAAGATAATGTCTCATATTAATCAACCGCCAAAGAGATACATTATGAAAAACAAAGCTATCACCATCCTACTTACCTTAGGGCTTGCAACCATAATAAATAGCAGCAATGCACTAGCTGAATCGGCTCCAACGCTGCATGCAGAACCACAGCAGATTCACTTTCAGCATATTCGAAATGCAACATCTAAACTTACTTATGGTGGCACAACATTCTTAATCGATCCTATGCTGGCAGAGAAAGATACCTATCCTGGTTTTGCCGGTACTTACCGTAGTGAAATACGTATACCAATGATCGATTTACCCATGTCAGCTAAAGCTGTAATTGACAATGTAGACGCTGTTATTGTCACTCACACACATCTTGATCATTGGGATGATGCAGCACAAAGTGTAATACCTAAAACGATGCCTTTATTTGTTCAAAATGAAGAGGATGCAAATACTATTCGCGCTCAAGGCTTTAAAGATGTGCGTGTGTTAGGGATTAAAACTCAGTTCAATGGCATTAGTTTAACCAAAACGGGTGGGCAGCATGGCACGGATGAAATGTATGCAATCCCAGAGTTAGCTAAATTGTTAGGAGAAGCTATGGGGGTGGTTTTACAAGCAGATAATTACAGTACTGTATATTTTGTCGGTGATACCATTTGGCGTAATGAAGTGGAAAATGCTCTAAATGAATTTAAGCCTGAAGTAGTTGTTCTTAACACGGGTGATGCTCGTTTAGACAGCCTTGAAGGTTCTATTATCATGGGTGAACAAGACACACTTCGGGCTATTAAGCATGCCCCCCAAGCAAATATTGTTGCGGTACACATGGATACGGTCAATCACGCAGCATTGACTCGTAAAGAGCTCAGGGAGTTCGTGCAGGAAAAAGGCATAGAAAAACAAGTATTAATTCCTGAAGATGGTGAGTCGTTGAAGTTATAAGTATAGTTTCTTGATTAATTAGTTGTGAATGAGAAATAAAGGGAGTAAGTGGGTACTCGAAGTCGTGAGTTTGTGAATGAGAAATAAAGGGAGTAAGTGGGTACTCGAAGTCGTGAGTTTGTGAATCAGTCTCGCACAGACTGATTCACACATAAAGCTCAGAGATCTCGCGTTCGTTGTTGGCTGATGTGCTTCTGCTCCCCCTAACCGAGTAAGAAGTCAGAGATGAGTCAAATTCTGAATGTTTATGCAGTTTTGTGTGCAGAAGTGAAGTTTATCGACATAATCTAGCAATTCGCTTCGAAAACAGCTAAATATTGCGCGTAAACACGCAATTTCTGCATGTTAATAACTATTAATTTGAATCTCTTTGTGTATTCATTACAAATTGAAGATCAGCTATATTGTTGCGATACAAACTTATTAGGGAAATACAATGTCTGAATTCTTAGAGATCTTAACTCATGCTCGTCGCTTAAAAGCTTCTGTTAAAGAGTTATCTGTTGCTGAACTAAAAGATGTGTACGAAAAGTTAGGCAAGATCGTTGCTGAAAGAGAAGAAGAAGCGAATGCTGAAGCTGAAGCAAATGCTGAGCGTATCGCTAAAATTGCAGAACTTCAGAAGATGATTGAGTCAGCTGGTTTATCACTTGATGATCTTGGCGGTGTTACTGCTAAAGTAAAAAGCACAAGAGCACCACGTCCAGCTAAATATTCAATCGTAGTTGAGGGCGAAACTGTCACTTGGACAGGGCAAGGTAGAATGCCAACTATTTTCAAAAAACAAATTGAAAATGGCCGTTCAATCGAAGACTTTTTGATCTAAATTCCCTGTCTATAACAGAACAGACTGATGAAAGTCTGTTCTGCCCCATTATCATTTAGAGTCACTGTTCGTCATGGGGTCATAAATCAGTGTTTGACCAACCTTTTGTAATGAATCAATATGTCCTTAGTCACAAGTCCAAAACCAATGCAGAATAGACCCTTAAAGGTAAGTCAATTGGGCGGTAAACAAGTTTTACAACCCACATCTGGTCATTAACTGAGCTGTGTGCATTAAGGCTAGACAAGTCTAGTACATACCTATTCTTTATCAGACCGATTTTATGCACTTTTAAATGCATAAAAGATGTGACTAAGAGACAGGTCCTTAGGTGACTAATTGCTGGATTGAACCGTATTTAATGATTTGATGGCTGATCAATTCGCAGATACTATTCAGCTACAACCACTCCAAAATAAGCATTTATAAATCAAATGGTTAATTGGTATCAAATAATAATTACAAGGTGTAGTCTGTTGTGCAAGAGAATCAAAAAATCGATTTTAATCAGAAATTAGAAGTAGTCCTAGCAACTGAGGATTACTATCATTCGTTAGTTGAACTTCTTAGCGATTACCGGATTGAATATAAAGAAGTTATCAAAAAACTTGCTAGTGCTCATAACTCAGGGGAATTGGACGTTTTAAAATTTTTAAATTCCCCTCAATGCTTAGATGGATACATTTCTCACATACGACAATACTTAGGTGTGATTGGTTTAATTGAAGCACCTACTAAATCTGTATTTGAAACAAGCCAAATAATTCTAAGTAAGGGCGAATATTGCAATATACCTATAAGTGAATTTTTGGGTGAAAATAAGTCAAGAATTAAAGATGCTGTTGAAATGTTGGCTAAGTCACCGATTAAATGGGAGTTTTTTTTAAGAGCTACTTTAATCAGTCAATCGAAGATATCTTTAGAAGAAAGCTTCCAATTCGCTCTAGAACTGACCGCTCATTCAAATCAAAAAATACAAACTGAAGCAATACTAGCATTGGGTTATTTAAAATATTCAAGCGATAGTGGCTTACTAGCAAAAGCTCTTGAACATATACATTCATTATTAGAACAAAACCATGCTGATGAGCTGGCTAAAAGTTGTTTACAGACTATTAATGAGATATGTAAAAAAGACTCTTCACTTGCTGCGAATGCCACCAAAAGCATAACATTATGCTTACTTGACGATTCGATTATGTTGCTAGAAGAGGTATCACGAATAGTATGGTTGGATGAAGAGCATTTACCAACAGAATGGGAGGTGCTCTTTTTAAGTTTCTTTGATCAATTTTCAATCACTGAATGGCAAAAATCCCATACTGTAGACTATG
The DNA here is from genome assembly GCF_025653595.1 of Shewanella sp. SM95. NCBI lineage: Bacteria > Pseudomonadati > Pseudomonadota > Gammaproteobacteria > Alteromonadales > Shewanellaceae > Shewanella > Shewanella sp. SM95. The sequence continues at coordinate 137,194 of NZ_JAKKSE010000014.1, read as the reverse complement.
CGTTAACGACTCTTCTAAACAGGGAATGCAGAGCTGAAGTTATTGGACTATTAGAAAAAAAGCTTGTTGCCAATTGCGATGACAACTTCGAAATCACCAGCTTTCACAATATCTCTACAGCGATATGGGAAAATAAAAACATAGATCATGAAGAGTTATTTACTCGTTGGTTTTGTTCTGGCAACCACTACCTTTGTCAGGCTGCTTCAGATATTATTTTCGAACATGAAAACACTCCCTCTAAAGTAAGTAAAATCGATGACTCCAAGGACTATTTCTTTGTCGCAAGAAAAGCCGTTGGTTGGTTATTCTTAAAACCGAAGTTGGCTACATTTTACGTACTTTCGATATTGGAACACTGTAATGATTCTGATTTTGAAAAAATATCTGAGTTATTATTTTACCCATTACTTATGAATACACCCAAAACTATAGAGGGGGTTATTAAAGATCATATAGCTGAACTGGATAAACGGAAAAAGAAAACCAAAGAGTTACTCCATTTATTGAAGAGAAATGATGCCTATCATGACGTACTAATGAAAGCGTCTTTAAACAAAGAACTTCATCCCAGTACTAGACATAGAGAAGCTATGGGACGGAAAAATTATGTTGAAAATGAAGCAATGATGAAAGAAGCACGTAAGGGCTCTTTCTTGGCATCATTGTTTGGCAATAACTCAAAAGTCTTATTGTATGGCAACAAGTCTGTTTTTAAGCAGTATAATGGTAATGGAGAGTCCAGAAGGCAGGTAATGCCTCTCAGTAAAATAAGTCACTCAACTGAAACTCCTATATTTTTTTCCATAGATCCCATTGGATTAAACCGACTAATTAATATTTTTAGGTATGAGGGGTAAGATATGAAGCTTGTTATTAAAGAATACTTAGCCTCTCTTAACGAAAGAGATGAACTCGATGCGATATTACCTGATTTATTAAGCCAGCTTGGTTTGACTGTCTTTGGAAAACCAATAAGAGGGGCAAGCGAAAGAGGCGTGGATGTTGCCGCTGTTGGTTCGTTATATGGTGGAGTTGAAAAGGTTTACCTCTTTTCAATTAAAGCGGGAGACTTGACTCGATCTACATGGAATGGAAATGAAAACCAAGCATTAAGACCATCTCTAGATGAAATTATTGATTCCTATATTCCTCATAGACTGCCACCTGAGCATAAAGGCAAACCAATTGTTATTTGTCCTTGTTTTGGTGGCGATGTGCAAACACCTGTTAGAGATTTATTTACTGGTTATATAGATTCTAAAACTAAGACGAATGAAAATATTGAATTCGAGGAATGGAACGGGGATAAGCTCGCAAGCCTTATTAATGATAACTTTCTACATGAAAATTTTATGCCTGATGACACTCGTTCCTTGTTAAGGAAGTCGGTGTCGATGATTGACGAGCCAGATACCTCGTTTAGGTACTTTGCATACCTTGTTAGCATATTAAGAGAGGCTGCCGACAATGCGCCTCCTGAAACAGTGTTAAAGAGCCTAAGACAAATCAATATATGTCTTTGGATCTTGTATGGCTGGTCAAGAAAGGAGAAAAACTTTGAAAGTGCTTACTTGTCTAGTGAGGTAGCATTATTGAATGCTTGGCATGTCGGTAATGCTTACTTTTCAAGGAAATCTAAAAATGCCAAACTAATTCAGTCAGTTATACTCTCTATTAAGAATACGTATTTTAAAATTAATCATGACTTTATGACTAAAGTCATCACCCCATACGCGCATGTATATGGTGCTATCTCTCGTGGAGTATGCTCTTCATCTACAGTTGATATTAACCTCAAACTTTTCGATTTACTTGGTCGTATCTCTATACTGGGAATGTGGGTTCTATGGGAATTAGAAATGTGTCAACAAAGTGATACTGAGTCTAAAGCCAGTGAACAACAAGCTGTATTTGTAGCTGATTGCATAATAAACTTGATCAGTAATAATCCTATCTTATTTTCACCACTAAAAGATGATCAAGTTATTGATATCACTCTTGCTGTACTATTTTTAGTATCAATATCGAAGATTACTCAAGTGAAAGATTGGCTAGAAGGAATGCTATTAAGAGTATCTGATAACTTGAGTAACAATGGCGCTTACCCCTGTATTTTCCATGATTACATGGATTTACTCGAACATCCTAAAAACGGTACGGCAGAATATTTCGAAAAATCTACAGCTGGTAGTATTTTGTACTCTAATATTGGGTGTTTTTCTGCCTTATTTAATTTTGATGAGCTTTATACCAAGTTAAGTGAAATTCAAGCTAATCACTTGTCACATTGTAGTATTCAGCTATGGTATCCAGATGAAGAGTCTGAAAAAGAACTATACATTGGTGGAAAATATCATGGATTTTGTTTGTCTGACTTTGATTTTAAATTCACTAAAAATGAACTATTAAGTTATATTTTTAGTGAATGTAGTGAAACCCTGTATTTTGAAAACTTATCAGCTATTAAGCATGGATTATTTCCGATAGTATTGATGGCTTGTAGAGCATATAAACTTCCTGTACCCCCTCACTTTTTTCTTCCTTTTGAAAAGAAGTAAGATAAAAGCGGGGCTTTGTTTCTTAATAGTGAAATCCAATGTTTGTCGGGTTTAAATCAAAATAATATTCTGATTACAGATAAACGCCTGACGATGAAACAAGGGTTTTAAGCGCCATACTGGCGCTCAGGAAGTACTCTGTAGTTATTTGTGCTTTTAGCCTATAAGCGGTTCAGTAGCTACTATACTATGAGTGTAGCAGGATCTCGTCTTGCCTTTAGTCCGTCGGAATTTTCCATACCTGATGTAATTCATGAAATACTAATCTATGATTCCATGAAACTTATTTCTGTCTAAAGATATGCACGGAGCATAAATCATTCATGCCACAAAGCTTACTAGCATTCATTTGGTGAATCGAAAACTGACGAATGAATTGCCCTACAAAATCTCATCTATTTACCTAATGTTCGGCCCTACCGTACAGCGACTAACAATGTATAGGTATACAATCGTATATAAAATTAGATGCTTTTGAGTGTTTTTAACCTCATTTGTTTGCGCATTTTTCCAGATAGTGTATTGGATAAAAACCTGATAAATTATTTGCATACAAATAGTTAACTGTGCGCATTTTTACTGGTAATGAGGTAAACGCGCATGCGCACTATACAAATGTTATATTTTTTAGGGAATATTTTATGAAAAATGATGCTTTATTTTATCCTCAGATTAGTTTGGATAACCCAAGACTAATAAAATCAATGGCTCTCTTATATGATAATGTATATCGAATTTGCCCTGACAATGTAATACCAGATGACCATCCTGAACTCCAAGCATTATTAGAGGAGGGAAGCATAGGTAAAATTATTGATCCCTCAAAATATTCAGAAGAAGCGTCTACACAATTTATTGAAAAATTGGGAGAGTGGGATGCCGCAGCTTTATCATTTGAAGACCATCAGATAAGTAGACTTCATACTGGAAAAACAGATGAGATCGTTCGGGATATGTTTCGTGACATTGGCTTCACCGAAGAGAATGATTGGATGTATGTACCAACAGAGTTTGCATCTAATTTTATGCTTTATATGGCAAATATTGTAGCTAAAAATAATAATTTATCATTATCTACTAATAGTATGGAGGCGTGGACAGCATCAAATTATTTTGCAACTAACGGAATTCTTGGCGATTATTTACAACCACCAGGTTTTGATAACGAGTATTTAGATGATCCATTTGCTATTTTTAATATGTTAATTAGTAATTTAACACCAGTGAATATATCAGAAATCCCTGCGGATAAAATTCTATTGTTTAGAGAAAAAAGACGAGATGAAATTTTAAATTTTCGTAAATGCGTTTTTGATCTCAAAGAGGTGATCGCAAATACTTCTGATGGTGACATTTCTATAGACCGAATTGAAGGTGCTGCTAAAAAACTAGCTGCTGCTCAAGATAATTATCGTAAAAGTGCAGATGTTATTAAAGCAAAAAAATGGTTTGGTTCGACAATGATGGGTATTCCTGCCCCTATTGCACTTTGTAAGCTTCTCGCAATACCAACAGCGACGACTATTGGTATTGCAGCTACTGGGATTGCTATAGGTGGTTTATATAGCTTAATGGCATCTAAAGAAGAGGTTAAAAAATTAAATAAAGATAATCCTTCTGCTTTTTTAACTGTACTAGGTCGTGATTTTAAAGGGCATTGCCGTGCAAGAGGAAGCAGAATGGGAGGAGACATAAATATGACAGCCTGGAATTCTATGCAAGAATATGTCGCAGATTAAAAATATAATCGGGTAGCTGAAGGCATCTAGCCTCCAGCCCCCACACAACCTTGCACGCTGCTCCGTACAGGGCGGTTCATTTAGAACGCCTAACCTAAACTCTCTGGTTAGCTTCTTGTTTCGAGAATGAACTTCGATCCATCCATCTCTTAGTGAACATAAACCCGCTTTCTTAAGATAGTTATTAGTAATGATAATGTGAGCGGTATAGTTTAGAGCCTAAGCACTAACTGATTTATGTCTCGTTTTTAGTTATGTTACCCAAAAAGCTATGTACGATTTAGTTCCGGCTAACCTTAGATGAGCAAGATCGTTTATGTTTTTTAACAAATTTCCAAACATTTCCCCACTTATGGGGTATTTTGTATAAATTGGTTGATTAATAGACTCTTGAGGTGGGGAGCTGGAGATGAAGGCATAGCCCCAAATTTTTATTCAGGCGTCAACGCGATTAAAATGTACAAACATTTTAATCGCATCAGAAATATCTAATGTCACAATAGCTCAATTTTAATGTGAAAAAACTCAAAGAAGAAATAACGAAACCTAGCGTACAATTAACTGAGTTATATAATCGTTAACCAATTGAAAATTATAATTTTCTTTGCTTAGCATGACATCGATTGGCTTGGCGCCATTAAAGGGATGATTATGATTGACCAAGTTCATAAACCCATAGATATTTTCAGGGTTGCTGAATAGTGCATTTAAACCAGCGTGAATATTCAGTATATATACCCAATCAACCTGAAGATGCGTGGGTAAAGAGCTGAAAATTATCATTGATCCGCGACGCTAAACTTTCACCAATATCGGGTAATGTTTCTTTGAAAAATTTATCCAGTGCGGACCTGAAATCTCGCTTATTTTTGAAGTACACGCTGTTCCTCGCGTGCTCATTCATGACCTTCCACAGTCTTTCTATCGGATTGAGGTTCGGGCTGTAAGGCGGTAAATAATGCAACTCAATATTGTGCGAAATTGCAGCATTCTTCACTATCGCCGCTCGGTGATAACCAGCACCATCCAAAATAAGATGTAGCTTCTGAGTTTGTGGGTATTTGTCTCTTAATTGCCCGAAAAACTGCACTATGCTTTCGCTGTTTACCCATTCATATTCATTGACCACTGCACTGGCAATATTATTGAGCTCCAACGCGCCAATCAGGTTTAGCCGTGTACGACTGCCGGTGGTTTCTATGGCTTTGTCTTGCCCAGTTCGTATCCAGCCGTGTGAGATTTTGGTTGCCTGAGTCGGATGTACGGCATCCATAAATAAAATGCGCTCATCCTCACCGCAATGCGCTTTGAGTGCCTCATAAGCCTCAACAAAAGCCTGTTGCTTTGCCGTATCAAACTTATGCGGTACGCCTTTGGGCTTCTTGTAGCTAAAGCCGTTTTTGCGAAGCCATTTGTGCATCCCTGCTACCGTATATTGAACGCCATATTGCTCCAATACATAGGCTACGATTTGCTTGTTGTGGTGATAAGTATGCTGAGTTAAATGGGCAATTAATTCTGCGATTTGCTCTGCAGTTAACAGGCTTTGTGAACCGCCATTTTCAGGCTTGAGCTTCTCTGACAAGGTGTAATCGGCAAGGTGATTACGTACAGTGCTTTCATGAATGCGTAATGCTTGAGAAATCATTGCCGGGGTCCAGCCTTCGGATGCAAGCAGTACTGCTTTGATGCGGTCACGAATACGCCCGTCACGCGTTTGAGCATGCTGGGTCTCTAGGACTTGTTTTTGTTCAGGAGTAAGGAGTAGTTTCATAATCGTTAGCTTGATCCTCATTTCACTGAAAATCAAGCATCTTCATTGATCACCGGTATAGCTAATTCTTTCAATTTGTTCTTGATTGAAACTCACTTGTTTAAAATCAAGGTCGTTATAGTTTTTGGGAGGTGTGAGTAAAGCCTGAACTTGATCCTGATTGCAGCCCCATTTTTCCAAGATTTTCAATGAAGTTCTCATCCCAATCCGAGTAGCACTTGAACCGTTAAAATCAATTTCTTGCATATCAGATCCTCTGTTTTCATCCATCAACTCATTATTTCATAAAACTCGTATCTTCCGCCTAAACTAGTGTTAAGTCATCTATATTTTGAGGTTGGGATGATCCCTTTTAATAAAAATGCAATTAAATGTGCCCTTAGCATTAGCTGCTTTAACACTGCTAATTGAAAGCCTAATATGTAAGTCTCATAGAAAGCTCAAGGGGGTGAAGCTCCTATTTTTTCTGACTGCTTGTACATAAATCAAAATATGTTTATTGTATGTTTTATAAACAAAGTGGTCGGGTTCACTATTTAACTTAACAATATTAGCTTTTAAGTAGGTAGCGGTATGAGTGAAGAGTATGACAAGTTAGCAAAGGAAAAAAAGAGAAGGCAATTGGCTTGGGAGAAACATGTACTAAGTGGAGCAAAGCCTTTATATTTCTTTCCTAAATCTAGCTCAAAAAGCCCTAGAAGAAGTACAAATATATTAATAATGCCTAGCTTTAAGATCGACTAAATTTAGGTCAGTGTCGTTGATCTAGCTTTACAATGACCGGTAAGGTTACTGTACAATTTAGTTGCGACTAGTCTTGTATCGGAATTCTGGGATGTGAAAAATAGTCATGATTTTTTTACATCCTCCCCCCACCGGTTTTCATGTGAAGCTTTTTTTAAACAGATTTTGCTATTGATCATTCTCTATTTGAGGGTTTTGGTAGGAAATAGAATTTACATACCAGGTATGTTCACCTAATGGTGTACTGACCACAACTTCGTCATCTACTTCTTTTTTCAGCAAAGCGCGAGCCATTGGGGCATCTATCGAAATATAGTCATTTCTTCCATAGATCTCGTCAGGACCAACTATACGGAAGCTTTTCATATCACCAGCGTCATTTTCGATTTGAACCCAAGCACCAAAAAATATTTTTCCATCTTGTTGAGGGGAATACTCAACAATTTTAACGGCTTCAATTCGCTTTCTTAGGAATCTGACACGAGAGTCGATTTGTCTAAGTAACCTCTTATTTTCTTTGTAGTCAGCGTTTTCTGAGCGATCACCAAGACTCGCTGCCCAAGTCACTTTTTTAGTGATCTCAGGTCTGTACTCACGCCAAAGGTAGTTAAGTTCTGTATTGAGCTTTTCAAAACCTTCACGGGTTATTAAGTTAGTTTTCAAGTTGTTGCACCCATCCCTTGATTACAAATACTGTAATGCCTTTTTAATGGCATCAATTGTTGCTACAGGGAAAACAGAGTCTTTGCTATTGAACGACAATATACTGCCATTTGGGCCGAACTCCAATTGTTGCCGTCGCATAAACTCTGTAGAAATAAGGTATTCAAAAGCTTCTCTTTCCAAGTCAGTCAGCTTGGCCTGTACTGATGCAGTTGCTGCACCATCAAAAACCTCGATAACTTGATTAATTGGGACAATTTCATTTACTAATCTTTCTGCTGTAAGCTTTTGGGAATAGAGTATGTTTGCTTGCAGTCTTACAATCGGATCCTTCAGCTCATCAATCCAAGCGTAACTTTGCCCTTTGTTTGTTTTTGCGACTGGTTTATTCGACTTCGGAGTTAAGTTGGCAAAGCTAGCAATCAAGCTACGATAAGGTTCGCCAGTTTTATTGCGAATGCTTTGTGCTGCAGGTACTCCGCGACCTTTACCAAGGCGAGCGATTGTCGCATAGCTAAATTCATTCAGTCCACGCTGCTGTTGCTCCTCGCAAATGAGATAGATAGCCTCGAGTGAGGCTTGAATTTTGTTCGAGACTTGCTTTTTTAGTTGTTCCAGTACTATTTGAGGAGATATTTCTAACATCTTAATTTACCAACTTTAGAGGGGTTGAGCTCGCAAACAGCTCTTTTATATCGCGACTAGAGAATCTTTCCGCCTCTGTGAAGTCGTTTAACACTAAACTGCCATTAATAAGTTTATCGATCTTTTCCCAGCTTTGTAGTCTTGTGAGCATTAATTGAGTCATTTGATTACCGACCACAAGTTGCAGCTCCTCACTAAGGAACACAAACTGCGGATTTAATCCATTTTGGATCAGCATTTTATCGAGTGCTTGGCTGCGTCTTGTAACCGCTAATTCGTCGCTACAACTATGATACAGTTCAGCATTTTCACATACTTCTGATAGTTGCTGAAAACCACTGACATCATTCAGTTCAAAACTTACTTCAAATTCGTGTGGTACGAGTAAATGCAATTTTGAACAGTCGAATAGTTTTTCTTGATTGAGTATCTTTTTGCAACTAATCAGGTGCTTATGGATGGAGTTCATATCAGACATGTATAAATCCATTTTCTTCGCTCTAGTCTCTATTTCGGAGTTTAGTTTCCGTCTTATGGCTTGGAGCTGCAGTTTTTCTTGTTCGAGCTTAACCAAGTGCTCGTTTTGGATTTTTTGTTGGTAGATCTCATGCGAGAGTACATGAATTTGGGTGACTGCTTGATTTAGCTCACTTTCTAACTTTGCATAGCGATGTGATTGAGTGTTAACGGCTAAACAAATTTCATTAAAAAGTGCCGTCAGTCCCATCATAAAAGCGGGTCCTGTGACAAAAAACCTGCATTGAATACAATTTTGTTCTCCTAGATAACCCGAATTGACTGGGTGGTAGATATTCGCTTTTACTGCAACCGGTACTCCACCTTCGCTACAATATGCACCACCAACAGGGCACATGCCAAAGTCCTTAAACAGATAGCTGGAGGCTGGCCGAATATTATCTATGGTTTGCAGAAATTCTGGATTATTTGCTACCAACTGGCTTTTACACTGTTCAACTCGTTGTGATTCAATGAAACTTCTTAAAGTTTCCGCGCCTTGGCTTAATGCTTGTTTCTCTCCAAGTTCTATTCGCTCTCGAATATTTGCGCCTGTTTTGCCACTTTTCATATAATAAATACACATGACAATCGACGAATGCCCAACTAGCTTCATAATTACTTCTAGTGGCATGCCGAATTCATAAGCGTAAGCATTAATTAGGCTGACGCGCATAGAATGTGGTGTGTAAGCGGACTTAAAGTTGGTAAGAGCTATACCCTGTTGCTGCGCAAGTTTATGGTGACACTCCTTAAAGTTTTGTTCGGCATAAGTTGCTGAGACTAATTGATCTTCAGATGTAAAGAAAAGTGCAGCTGCAAGTCTTGAGGCTAAGCGGCCATTAAATGTTCCTGGTTCATTTTCTTGATAATCTCTAAAAAGAAAGCAGTTAATGCCTTTGTGTTTTCTTTGTATCTCGTTTAAGTTAGTTCGTGTGCAATAAAACCATTTGGTGGGAGCATCAATTGGGTTGTATTTCTCTTGCCATTTTCTTAACTTGATGAGCCAATAAGCCAACTCTTGAGGCATAAATGGGATGGCATAACCTTCACCATTAAAGTTGGTTTTATTTGATGTGTAATAAACGCCAAAGTCATTATCTTTTGTTTTGCTCACCATGCTTTGTCGTTTAGTTAGGCCCGCAAGCCTGTTTCGATTTTTTTGCCATATAATGCTATTGTTTTGAATTTCGGGCACCTCTGAATCAGCTTCACCTGAGTCGCAATAGACAATTTGTCTTCCTCTTGCAGGTAATTGCATTAATGCATAGGTGTAGGTCCAATATATTGGTAACCAAAGGAACTTTTTGTTGCCTTCTACTTTAGTTACACAGTCTGGGTCTGAAGGATCTATTACGAATGAATCATCGATTGCAATCCAGTCGGCTGGAAACTTATGAAGATGGTGGAGTTCCGAGTAACTAGTTTGTTTGAGCATTGAGTTTGGAGGCAGAATCCATTCTCGAGCGCTTTTTACAAATTGATAAGGTAATGCTAATTTGTTGGTTTCATTAAGTGCAATCGGTATTTGTTCCCCATCAAAATTGATGTTATAAAATGGGTTTTTTGCTCCCTTTATGCAAGATACTTCACCTGTATCGTAATCCTCAATTGTTAAGAATTTTACAATGATCCAGTCTAAAAATTCATTGATTGAAAAGAGCCATTTTTTCTTACGAGTGATAGGTACTGATTCAAATAATTCAAGCATGGGTTGAATATTGGTTTTGCCGTGAGTGAGGTAGTCAAGTGGAGAGGTTTCAAACATATTGGGTTCAATGTATTCTCGGACAAATTCACAAAGGTCTTTGACTTTAGTGTCCCCTCCTTTTGCAGTTTTCAAAAACTCAGTAATCAAATCACCCCATGGTTTCCATTCAGGCTCAAAATATCGGACTTGATAAGGTCTCTTTACTCCAAAGAAATCAAAGGTGTTGGTCCAGCCGTCACCTTCATAATACTCAATTGGAGATACTGGCATTTTGGGGTCGTTCAGTTTGCTGCGTAAGTTTTTATAATCAGCTAGAGATGTACATAGATTGAGTTGAACAATTTTTTTAAGCTCATGAAGTTCATATGGTTTTGCAATATCTAATAAATCATACCAATCTATCCAATCTGTAAATTTCTTATCAGGTTTCGAGGGCATTTGCGTATAGTTTTTCTGTACGTGACGATACTGTAGTGCATTCTTAATTCCTAAAACTTTGCATGCGTTCTTTAATTCATTAAGTGTTTTAATTTGCTTTGGCAGTAAAAATTCAGACCATGATTGCCAGTCGTCGGGATAGAATACAGGAGGGGCGCTGGGCAAGCGCGGGTCTTCACGGTAACTTTGTTGGTATTCTCCCGCTGAAGTGATGCCGAGGTTTTGGGCGGCCTGCTGGGCTTCGGTGAGGGAGACATAGAATATTTTTTCTTCTTTACCTAAAAATGTGGGCCAGGATTGCCAGTCGGCGGAATAGTTCGTATTCGGTGTGCTGGGCAGGCGCGGGTCCTCACGGTAACGCTGTTGGTATTCTGGCTGAGAGGTGATGCCGAGGGTTTGGGCAGCCAGTTGGGCTTCGGCGAGGGAGGCATAGAATTTGTTTTCTGTGCCTAAAAATGTGGGCCAGGTTTGCCAGTCGGTAGAATAGGTCGCATTCGGGCTGCTGGGCAGGCGCGGGTCATCACGGTAACGCTGTTGGTAATCTGCCTGAGTCGTGATGCCGATGGCTTTGGCTGCCAGTTGGGCTTCGGCGAGGGAGGCATAGAATTTATTTTCTTTGCATAAAAATGTGGGCCAGGATTGCCAGTCTGCGGAATAGGTCGCACTCGGTTTGCTGGGCAAGCGTTGGTCATCACGGTAACGCTGTTGGTAATCTGCCTGAGTGGTGATACTGAGGGCTTTGGCAGCCAGTTGAGCTTCTGCGAGGGAGGAATAGAATTTATTTTGTTTGCCTAAAAATGTGGGCCAGGATTGCCAGTCGGCGGAATAGAATACAGGAGGGCAGCTGGGCAAACGCGGGTCTTCACAGTATCGCTGTTGGTATTCTGTCGATGAAGTGATGCCGAGGGTTTGGGCAGCCTGCAGGGCTTCGGCGTAGGAGGCGTAGAAAACTTTCTCTTCTTTGTCGAAAAACTGAATCCATGATTGCCAGTCGGCGGAGTAGAATGCAGGAGGGAAGCTGGACAAGCGCGGGTCTTCACGGTAACGCTTTAGGTATTCTCCCGATGAAGTGATGCCGAGCGCTTGGGCGGCCTGCTGTGCTTCGGTGAGTGTAGTATAGAATTTATTGTCTGTGCCTAAAAATGTGGGCCAGGATTGCCAGTCTGCGGAATATGTTGCGTAAGGAGAGCTTGGCAAGCGCTGGTCTTCATTGTATCGCTGTTGGTATTCTGTCAGAGTGGCTATGCCGAGAGCTTGGGCAGCCTGCTGGGCTTCGGCGTAGGAGGTATAGAAAACTTTCTCTTCTTTGCCGAGAAACTGAGTCCAAGACTGCCAGTAGGTGGAATAGAATACACGAGGGGTGCTGGGCAAATACGGGTCTTCACAGTATCGCTGTTGGTATTCTGTCGATGAAGTGATGCCGAGGGCTTTGGCGGCCTGCTGGGCTTCGGCGTAGGAGGCGTAGAAAACTTTCTCTTCTTTGCCGAAAAACTGAGTCCAGGACTGCCATTCAGCTGCATAGGCCACATTCGGTACTCTGGGCAGGCGCAGGTCTTGACTGTATCGCTGTTGGTATTCTGCCGATGAAGTGATGCCGAGGGCTTCGGCGGCCAGCTGGGCTTCGGCGAGGGTCGCATAGAATTTATTGTCTGTGCCTAAAAATTTGGGCCAGGATTCCCAGTCGGCGGCATAGGTTGCGTAAGGTTTGCGGGGTAAACGCGGGTCTTCACGGTATCGCTGTTGGTATTCTGGCCGTGAGGCTATACCGAGGGCTTGAGCTGCCTGCTGGGCTTCGATGAGGGCCGCATAGAATTTTTTGTCTGTGCCTAAAAATGTGGGCCAGGATTGCCAGTCTGCGGAATATGTTGCGTAAGGAGAGCTTGGCAAGCGCAGGTCTTCATTGTAACGCTGTTGGTATTCCGTCAGAGTGGCTATGCCGAGAGCTTGGGCGGCCTGCTGGGCTTCGTCGTAGGAGGTGTAGAAAACTTTCTCTTTTTTGCCGAAAAACTGAGTCCAAGACTGCCACTCGGCAGCATAGTTTGCACTCGGAGCGCTTGGCAAACGCGGATCTTCTCGGTAACGCTTTACGTATTCTACGCTTGTGGTGATACCGAGGGCTTGGGCAGCTTGCTGGGCTTCGGTTAGAGAAGCATAAAAACATTTTTTCATAGGCCTAACTCCCTAATTTTTTCTCTAATTTCAAAATCTTGAGGTTTTATATAGACCAAACAACTTTCTGGGCTCTTATGGTGCATCGCTTTTTGAATTTCTAACTGGTTAAACCCCGAGGTCGCGAGCCTATAACCATACGAGTGTCTGTGAGAGTGGGGGCTAGTTCCGAGATGTTTCCCTGTTACAAGTCCAATCCGTTCCACTGCTCGCTGGTGCTTTTGAATAAAGTTTTTTTTTGATTCTGGTTCCCCATATGAATTTGTGAACAAATATGGATGTTCGCCATTAATTCTTACTGATAGGTATTGCTGCAATAACCAGCAGAATTCGATCGCCTTACTACTAGGGAAAAACATAACATCGAATGACAAGTTGCGGTTTGTTAATAGGGCCCCTTTCCATCCAGAGAAAAGTCTGTGGGACCGTTTGTATTCATTACGCGGTTTCAGGCGAAAGCGAGCGTTTAGATACTCTCTGCGATTTGAGAACCCTTGCTCCGGACTTGCTCCATCACTAGGATGAAAAACCGAAACTATTGCAGACCCATCTTTACTATCAAGAGCAATGTCACTGGTATAAATGTGGAAACACTCAGATAGTCTAAGCCCCCCATAGTGCATCAACATTCCAATTAGCAGACTTCCGAAATTCATCTCATTGTTTCGATTGTTGAGAAAACCATATTGTAAAAAACGTTCGAAATGCTCTTCTGGGAAACGATTTACTGATTCAATCGACACTAGATGATTTATAGGGCCCTTAATGTTGCGGACCATAGTAAACTGATGTTTTGATGGGTTACTAAGGTGGTTTAAGAAACAGTTTGACTGACGTTTATAGTAAGCGCACCAGCGCATTTTCTCCTCTGCTTTTGTCGCTTTTCTTAATGGGTTCAGATTAGGTAACTCATGGCCATGCTGTTGGTCTAGATAGTCACAATAGAAGTTAATGTGGCTAAGTAGTACGTTAACATCTTCAACCTTCCTTGATTGCCAGTACAAACCAGAGTGGTCGTAGTTTGAATTATCTATTGAGCCGATGTATAGAGTATCGACAAAAGAACGAAGCAACTCTGTGGCTGATATCGAAGTATTAATATGGGCATTTATAAATTTAAGTAGCAGCTCTACTGCAAAGACATTGCGTTCAACCCAAGATTGAGATTTATGACGCTTGGTATAGAGAAATCTTAAATGTGAGATCAAGGCTCCTTTTTCAGTAAAGAGAGCCGGTAAGTTAGTTGTTGAAGTCGCTTGATGAGCTTTGTACAGTACATACCGCTTTAGAACATAAGGCTGTGAGGCTTCAAAGTGTTTCGGCAATAAGGCTGGTGCCCAATCGGCTTCATCAATCCCTTTAACCATGGTGCAGTGACGGCGCAGCGTGCTAAGAGAGATGTCGTACGTCATACGCATCCATCAATTTGATGTCATTACGCTGAAGTGCGAACACAGCTTGCACTGTGCGTAACGCAAATTGTACTTTAGTCTGGGCGGCATGATTGGTTTTATTCCAACGCGACCAAAGTTCTTCACGGCAATAGGACTGCAGGCTTTTCTTTTTAGGTAAGACAAGCACTTGATCGCCAGTTTTGGTTGTAGTCGGTAATAGGCTGATATGGTATTCGGTTCCTTTAGTCCCTTGTCTTTTTCGGGCAAGTTCTGGATTCTCAGTGGCAAGTTTTTTTAATTGCTCACGAATATTTCTATCTGAACTAGGCAAGCCAACAACGCCTGCTAATTTACTTGCTATTAGCCACATACGAAGACACTCGCTGCGCGCACTGAGCGATAACGGCTAGGCCAAACATGTTCTGGTGTCATACCTATGGCCGTGGCGATAATCTCCTCGCCTTTAGGCCAAGGTGAACGCAGTGCGTTTGCTAGAGTGTTTTCGCTTAAACCTGCGTCCCTTGATAGCTGACGAACGGACAAACCGCGTTTTTTTAAAGCGGCGATAATGTCGGCACGATGCCAATCACTTCCATCAGGTTCATTTATTTGAGAGACTATTCTGTTATTCACCCTAGTAACTCCGCTTTGTTGCTCCG
Organism: Shewanella sp. SM95; assembly: GCF_025653595.1. Classification (NCBI taxonomy): domain Bacteria; kingdom Pseudomonadati; phylum Pseudomonadota; class Gammaproteobacteria; order Alteromonadales; family Shewanellaceae; genus Shewanella; species Shewanella sp. SM95. Next base: position 122,181 of record NZ_JAKKSE010000014.1, on the reverse strand, counting down.
CTTTGTAACTCAATAATTGATCAAACGGATGGTTTGGTCAATGTAACGGATGGTTTATTTGATGTCGCATCCGTTTGTATAACTTGAAACTATGGGTTTAAATATGAATTACAAGAATTCAAACAATAAGATAGAAGGAATGGATGTTGAAAATGCACAAGCAGATCGAACATCCGTTGATAGTAAAGAGCAACGGATTTCATGGTTTACGGCATCCGAATTGTCCGGTTGTGGGAGTTTTCCTACATCGGCAAGATGGACAAGGGATCATTTAAAGGAGTTGGCAGAAGGTAAAACTCATCTGGCTCGAAAGAGAAGGGGCACTAAAGCAACAGAGTACCACATTAGTTTGTTTCCAGCTGACGTGCAGAGAATATTGCTAAATAATGAGTTTGAAGGCGTTGAAGATGAAATAGGTGGATATTCCATCCAATACGTTGAACCTGACTTTTTGAATGATTTTAAGCTGATCCCGCTCTATATGATGCAGATAGAGAATGGTTCATTTATCTATCCAAACCTTGAGCGTAAGAACGCCGCAAAATTCAAACCTGTAAGTATTAACTGGTTGAAAGAACGTGAATTTAATCATAATGATTTAGTGCTAATATTCGCCAGCGGCGACAGCATGAAGCCAACGATAAACAATAATGATACGTTGATTATTCATGTTGGCCGCAATAAGCCGATGGATGGACACATTTATGCTTTTAGACAAGGTGATGAACTGCTCGTGAAACGTTTTCAGAGTACGCTCAGCACTTGGCGACTGATTAGTGATAATCAGATCTATGATAAGATAGATATCGACAAGGAAAAACAGGACCAAATCAAAGTTATTGGTCAAGTGGTTTCGATTGGCAAAGATATCGGCGATTAGTTTAAATGTTTAACTGACTTTCACCACATTCGCTCAGCGCTCAATCTACTAGGTTAAATCAGCACGTGTTAAAAGGAGTGCTCAAACATGCTCAGATTATGTAATGCTTCAAATAAGTAAGGGGCCAAGTTTTAAAAACCTTGAGCCCAGCGCCATATCTAGTTCTCATCAACATTACGATCCTATCTAATCCACATAAATTCACTCTGATGCCTAACGTTACCCAGTGTTCATTTAACTAGACCCTATACATATAAAGGCATAACTTACTTCCCAGAGTCTATTAGTATAAGTTATATAGTTAGTGGTACTAATGTATCTTCATTAACTAGAAAACATTGGATCTAGAGCATTAAATTGATAACTCACATATTTTTAGTATGCTTATTGGAGTGGTACTAATACACCTACAACAAGCGTTTGTTGAGACAAATTGATGGCCGAGTCAGATACTTAGTTAAGCGGTTAGAAGAATTAAAAATCGTCGATTACTCGCCGCAGCAGGAAGGCAAAATATTCTTTGGCGCTTGGTTTGAGCTTGAAAATGAAGCCGGTGATCGCGTGCGTTATCGGATCGTCGGTAAAGATGAGCTCGATACAAAATTAGGCTATATCACCATCGACTCGCCCATGGCGCGTGCCTTAATCGGCAAGCAAGTGGATGATGAGGTGCTAGTGCAAACGCCCTCGGGTCCAAAAGAGTGGTATATCAATCAGATCCGTTATACCCCTTTTGAAACTACTCTCGCCAGCGAGGCGAATTAACCACAGAGTTGCCGCTGTTAAAATAGCGGCGGTAGTCACGGGATTGCGGGAAAGATCAAACTCTCTGATTTGACCTAGGCTTTAGCATGAAACATACGGGGCGCCTGTGGTATCTTTGGCGCAATAACGACTTACTTTACAGTTAGGCACGACACTTTATTTATGCAAACTAATGCACATAACATCGCTCAGATTATCGCTCAAGAACTGAATGTTCGTGAGCAACAAGTTGCCGCAACCATCACTCTGCTTGACGATGGTGCGACAGTTCCCTTCGTTGCCCGCTACCGTAAAGAAGCAACGGGCGGTTTAGACGATACACAACTGCGTACCTTGTACACGCGTTTAGGTTACCTGCGTGAGCTGAACGACAGACGCCAAGTGATCCTGTCTAGCATCCAAGCTCAGGGTAAGTTAACGCCAGAATTACAATGGGCGATTGACGAGGCAGACAGTAAGACACGTCTCGAAGATTTATACCTGCCCTTCAAACCTAAGCGTCGCACTAAGGGCCAAATCGCTATCGAGGCTGGGCTTGAGCCATTAGCCGAGGCATTACTGGCTGATCGTAGCCTAGATGTCGAGACTACAGCGGCAGGCTATATCAATAGCGAAGCGGGTTTTGCCGATGTTAAAGCTGTGCTCGAGGGCGCGCGTTATATTCTGATGGAGCGCTACGCCGAAGACGCTGAATTACTGCGTAAAGTGCGTGAGCATTTAAGCCAAAACAGTGTGTTAGAAAGCCGTTTAATTGCTGGCAAAGAGAAAGACGGCGCGAAGTTCCGCGATTATTTTGAGCATACAGAACAGTTAGCTAAGATCCCATCACACCGTGCACTGGCTATGCTGCGTGGGCGTAATGAAGGTTTCTTAACCTTATCTATGAATGCCGACCCAGCAGCTGAAGCGGGCCAAGGTAGTTACTGCGAAGTGATTATCTGTGATCATTTAGGGCTGAAATTAGGCGATAGCAGCGTTGATCAATGGTTGAAAACCGTGGTGACGGCGACATGGCGTATTAAGATCGCCCTGCAGATGGAAACTGAGTTTATTTCGCAAATGCGCGAACGCGCTGAAGCCGAAGCGATTAAAGTTTTCGCCCGTAATCTAGGTGATTTATTGATGGCTGCTCCTGCGGGCGCGAAAGCCACCATGGGACTCGATCCTGGTTTACGTACCGGTGTTAAAGTCGCTGTGGTCGATAACACGGGTAAGTTGTTGTGCCATGCGACTATTTTCCCACACGCACCGCAAAATCTGTGGGAAAAGTCGATCCGTACTTTGGCTAACTTAGTCAAAATGCATAAGGTTGAGCTGATTGCGATTGGTAACGGCACTGCATCACGGGAAACTGACAAACTGGCTGCTGAGCTGATTGCCGAAGTGAAAGATACCCATCCACATTTGACCAAAGTGATGGTCAGTGAGGCGGGTGCGTCTGTGTATTCTGCATCGGAATTGGCGGCGTTGGAGTTTCCTGATCTTGATGTGTCGATTCGTGGCGCTGTGTCTATCGCCCGCCGCTTGCAAGATCCATTAGCCGAGTTGGTGAAGATTGAGCCTAAGTCTATCGGTGTCGGTCAATATCAACACGATGTGAGTCAAAGCCAATTATCGGGTTCGCTGGAAGCCGTGGTGGAAGATTGTGTAAACGGCGTGGGTGTAGATCTCAACATGGCCTCTGTGCCGTTATTGTCACAAGTGGCAGGTTTAAATAAGACGTTAGCGAAAAACGTGGTCGATTATCGCGATGCCAATGGTCAGTTTAAGAATCGTAAAGAGCTGCTGAAAGTGCCGCGTTTAGGGCCTAAAGCCTACGAGCAAGCAGCGGGCTTTTTGCGTATTCGAGAAGGGGACAATCCACTCGATGCCTCGTCTGTGCATCCAGAGGCTTATTCGCTAGTGGAAACTATCGCTAAGACTAAGCAAGTAGAGTTGGCGAGCCTGATGGGTAACTCAGATTTGCTGCGCAGCATCAAGGCTGAAGAGTTTATTACGGCGGAATTTGGCCTGCCGACGGTGACGGATATTTTAGCCGAACTGGATAAGCCAGGACGCGATCCCCGCGGTGAGTTCAAAACTGCTAAGTTTAAAGATGGTGTTGAAGAACTTAAACATCTGAAACCAGAAATGGTACTCGAAGGCGTAGTGACCAACGTGACTAATTTTGGTGCCTTCGTTGATATTGGCGTACATCAAGATGGGCTTGTGCATATCTCTTCTCTAACCGACAAGTTCATCAGCGACCCGCACACTGTGGTGAAAGCGGGAGATGTGGTGAAAGTCAAAGTGATGGAAGTTGACGTTGAGCGCCGCCGCATCGGTTTGAGCATGCGTTTGGATGAAGCTATCGACCAAAGCAAGCCGCAGCAAAGACCGCACAATCCTGCCAGAACTAATCACGGTAAAACACCGCAGTCAGCGAAACCGGCTGCGCGTCCTGCGCAAAAGCAAGCACCTAAAGCGCCAGCAAACGCGGCCATGGGCAATGCCTTTGCCGATGCCTTCGCTAAGCTGAAAAAGTAGACGTTGTAATGTAAATACTCGGGCATACGTCATGTCCGAGTCGACTTTTTAACCTGTTACTCACAAAATTGTTGCATAAATGTCGTCTTAGGGAATATAAAGTCGGCATTTAATGCAACGTTAAGCAAAATCGGTTGTCATAGCACAGCTTATTCACCGATTTTTTCAAATTGACACTCCAAAGCAGAGTGGCTCTTTTTATACGTTTTGGGGTAACACATGCAATCTGGTTTATCACCTCGCGGGCGAAACAATGCCCATGGGCCTTTTCGCGCTATCTTTATTTTCTCGCTATTAGTGCTTTTCATTGCCACCGCGAGCCGTATCGCTTTAGGGCTGTGGCAAGCCGATCGCGTGGCCGCTGTGGATGGTTGGTCGCATCTATTAATCCAAGGTTTACGCGTCGATATCGCTACCCTGTGCTGGTTATGGGGTATTGCCGCCTTAGGGACTGCATTATTTTCAGGTGATCATTTTATTGGCCGTCTATGGCAGCCGATTTTACGGGTGTGGTTAACCGTCGGTCTGTGGATCATGCTGTTTTTAGAAGCATCGACCCCCGCCTTTATTGAAGAATACGGTTTTCGTCCGAATCGTTTGTATGTGGAATATCTGATCTACCCGAAAGAAGTGCTTTCTATGCTGTGGGCGGGTCGTAAGCTTGAGCTTATTTTCTCAATATTATTAACCATAGGTACACTCTGGGGCGGTTGGGTTCTCAGCGGTAAACTGACGGGAAACCTGCGCTTTCCACGCTGGTATTGGCGTCCAGTATTAGCGTTACTCGTTATCGCAATTACGATATTAGGTGCCCGTTCAACCTTGGGTCATCGTCCGCTTAACCCCGCTCTGGTGGCCTTTGCTGACGATCCATTAGTGAACTCTTTAGTGATTAACTCTGCTTATTCCTTGGTGTTTGCCATCAAGCAGATGGATAGTGAAGAAGATGCTTCTAAAGTGTATGGCAAGCTAGATAACGCGGAGGTTATTGCAACGATTCGGCAGGAAAGTGGTCGCCTTGAAAGTGCCTTTACTTCAACGGATATCCCATCACTGAGCTTTAACCAAGCCAGTTATACTGGTAAACCAAAGAACTTAGTGATCCTACTGCAAGAGAGCTTAGGCGCACGATTTGTCGGCAGTTTAGGTGGGTTACCCCTGACACCGAATATCGATGCCTTGTCTAAAGAAGGTTGGTATTTCGATAACTTGTACGCTACTGGTACACGATCTGTACGCGGAATCGAAGCCGTGACAACAGGTTTTACGCCAACGCCAGCTCGCGCTGTGGTGAAGCTAGGTAAGAGCCAAGTTGGCTTTTTCAGTATTGCTGAATTACTTAAAAATCATGGTTATACAACGCAGTTTATTTATGGTGGTGAGAGCCATTTCGACAATATGCGTAGCTTCTTCTTGGGCAACGGCTTTAGTGACATCATAGATCAGAAAGATTACAAATCTCCGGCCTTCGTGGGCTCGTGGGGCGCGTCAGACGAAGATTTAATGCGCAAGGCCAACAGTGAGTTTGAGCGTCTGCATAGCGAAGGTAAGCCTTTCTTTAGTTTGGTGTTTAGTTCGAGTAACCATGATCCATTTGAATTCCCAGATGATCGTATCGAACTTTATGAACAACCTAAGCAAACTCGCAATAATGCGGCGAAATATGCCGACTATGCGATTGGTGAGTTTTTCAAATTGGCGAAAAACGCGGACTATTGGAAAGATACGATTTTTATCGTGGTTGCCGACCATGACAGTCGAGTGGGTGGTGCGGATCTGGTGCCAGTATCGCGTTTCCGTATTCCGGGATTAATTCTTGGGGATAATGTTGCGCCAAAACGCGATCATCGTATTGTGAGCCAGATTGATTTACCGCCGACTTTGTTATCCTTGATTGGAATATCAGACTCTTACCCTATGCTGGGCCGTGACTTAACTCAGGTCAGCGATGATTGGCCAGGGCGTGCTCTGATGCAATACGATAAAAACTTTGCCCTGATGGAAGGTAAAGATGTGGTCATTCTGCAACCAGAGAAAGAGGCACAGGGTTTCGAATATAATGAAAAAAACGAGCAGTTAACGCCTTATCCACCCGCTGCTGCCGTGCTAGAGAAGAAAGCCTTAAGTTGGGCATTGTGGGGCAGTTTGGCCTACCAGCAAGAGCTGTATCGTTTGCCTAAATAAGCGTTAAACAGAATGGAAAATGCCGCTATTTTTAGCGGCATTTTTGTTTATCATTCAGGTTAATTTTGTGCGCAAACGGATTCATACGATTGGAATAGGTTAAATCCACGTCGACATAATAGATTCTTGCTCTGGCTGAGTCTGTTGTTGATAGAACTGACTAATGCGTTGCCCAAGTTGTTGATAAAATTGACTCGATTCGCCTTGAAGCGATTGCCTTGCCGTACTGCTGGTATTCGCTTTGGCGTTACTGCTGGCATAATTTGCCGCACCTTGACTGACCTTTAAGCGTATATCCTTACGTTGCAGTGCCGCTTGGCCTCTTGCTGCAATTTTTAGCGTTTTAGGTAAAACACGCTCGGCCACTACAAGGGGCGCTTTTTTCTCTTGCTGTTGTTGGTTCTGTTGCTGTGAGGATTGCTGTTGCTGCTGTTTTTCTTGAACTTGTTGCTGATTATGCTCGAGCGTTTTCGCCTGTTGCTGAGCTTGATCCGCAGTGCGTTCATTCTGTGGATTAAAGGCGCGTTCTTCGTGACCTTTAGTTGCCGCTTGTGGTGGGATGACTACAGGTTTCAGTTGGTTGTCGACCCGAGCCGAGTCCGTCGCGACATTACTGGTCGCTAGCGGGACTTGGGGGTAGTTACTGACAACTAACATGGAAAATTCCTTGGCACATTAATGGTTAAATACTAGTCATTAATCGCTCAAAGATAAAGCGTTAACGTGTCTGTAACGTTAACCAAGGCATAAATACCTGCAAAAACTCCTGCTGATGGGAAATAAAGGGCGCGTGAGAGGCTTTGGCGAGCATCACATCCTCACTTTGAGCTGTGATGGGCATTTTAGGTGGTACGCGTTTGGGCACTAGCCCGTCGAGTCGGCCCCAGATCCTTAGCCAAGGTTGTTGCAACTCTATCAGTTGCTGCCTTAAGTCGACGTCGGTCAGCATATTTAGGCCTTGAGTTAAGGCTCTGGTATTGGGTAAAGGACGTGCTAGGACAAGATCGCGCAGTTGTTTGATGTCTTCCTTGGCGGTTTCGCTACCCATGGCTTGAATCGCCAGAAATCTCTCTATAGTTTTAGGTAAATTTTGGCCGAGTTGTTCTCTAAATTGATGAAGGACTTGTGGCGGAATGCCCGGCCATGCTTCGTCTTCCCTTGCCATAAAGCAAGGGGATGAGGCAATAGTAATCAAGCCTTTGATTTTTTGTGGATAACTTAACGCTGCCTGAGTCGCAACGAGCCCACCGAGTGACCAGCCGGCCCAAATGGCGTGTTCAGGCAATGCAGCGACTAAGGTATCGACCCAGGTTGATAGGCCACCTTCAACCATTTGGCTATGGCCAAAGCCCGGCAAGTCTACATAGTGCACCCTATACTGAGACAGTGACTCATGTAATGGCGTAAACACAGCGCTATTCACTCCCCAACCGTGAAGCATCACCAGATCTGGCCCTTGGCCGCTGATTTCAATATGCAAATTTGCTTGGTTTGTGGATGTCACTTGGCTCACTTGAGTGCCTCAAAAATGGATTAGGTGAATGTATGCCGCACTTTGTCAAAAGGATTTGGCCGCAATCTGCTTTGCGGATAATGCGTTTAGGCTATCAACTCGGTACAAGGTGGTTGGCGGGCAGTTTACCTAACCGTTGCCTGCTGTGCCACCAATCTATATTACTTCCCGAGACTGGCATTTGCGCCGTTTGTCTTCAATCTGGCTTATATCATGGGCCTATTTGCTTAGGTTGCGGTAAGTCGATGCAAATAGAAGTCGATTATTGCGGTGAATGCCAAAAGCGCCAGCCACGTAAAGTCATTGCACCTTGTAGTTATCATCAAGGTTTGGGGGCTTGGGTTGGTGCGATTAAATATCAAGGTCAACTTGCCGCTTTGCCCGTGCTGTGTCGCGCCTTAGTGGCACGACTTAAGGTATTAGAACAGCAAGGATTAATCTCGCTGCCTCAAGCGATAGTGCCAGTTCCATTGCATCCAAAACGTTTGCAACAACGGGGATTTAATCAGGCGTGGTTAATTGCCCATGAGTTATCACAGCTCTTGCAACTGCCGTTAGTGAGCGAAGGGTTAACGCGCCAACAAGACACTCGACCGCAGGCGGGGCTTTCGGGTGCACAGCGACGACGCAACTTACATGATGCCTTTATGTTAGCGGATGATTTTGCGTTCCAGCGTGTTGCATTGGTGGATGATGTGGTGACCACTGGCACTACAGTCTCTGAAATTGCTCGCTTATTCGAAGCGCGTTATGTGCATGTTCAAGTATGGTGTTTGGCAAGGGCTGAGGCGCCAGGCTTGTTGGATGACATTTAAAAACGGTTAAAAGCATTGCTCCATTATATCTTTGTGTATGTCAAAATTATGTCAAAAATACTGCGTAAAAATGAATAAGTTTTACTTTTGCGACAAGGTGTAAGTATCTGTATTGATGGGTTTTGTTTATTTTTTGTATTGAGATACCTTCCTATATTATTTCGTTTGGAGGGTATTTATGGACGCTAAACTGGCGCGATCAAATGCAGATATGGCATCAACGCTGAAGGACGTTATTCAGGCGATAAACTACTCTTTAAAGCTACATGGTTTTTGTGGTTTCTGGTTTCAAGGAGTTCCACATTGTGCCTATGAAAATTATCACTTTCCAAAAGATACCAATCTGTTCTCTCCTACGGCACTAAGAAAACCTATCGCCAGCATAGCTTCTTCCCCTGTTATGGCTGAATTACAGCGTTTTTATTTAAATCAGATAGCCTCCCATGATTTCAATTTTGGTTTTTCATTGGATACTTCAAAATCTTATATGTATAGATTCACGAGTGAAAAAAATGATAAGACCAGCCTACTGTTTAGTAAGCATAATATTCAAAGTGTTTTGAGCTGGCCCATCTCATGCCACTCTAATCGTCATTGGGTAGGCCGGTTTATACTACTTAGCCATCTTAGTGCTTCGGAGGTGGTGTTAGAGGGATTGGCAGACACTTTAAAGGAAGCCCAAAACAAGCTTTTTGAATGTAATAAGCAATTGTTCAATCCATTTCTACAAAGCTCTCTGCTTAAAGATAATGCGAGAGATATCCTACTTATGGTCGCAAACGGTCTTCAAAACGACGAAATTTCAACTCAGCTCCCGATAAGTGTCAGAGGAGTTGAATATCATATGGAATCCATGCGTAAGAAATTTGGGGCTACAAATAGAGCAAATTTAATCCATTTAGCCCATCAATATGAGTTGATTTAAAAATGTTGATATTACTGGTTGAAGATAATCGACTTCTTTCTAACAACATCATTCAATATCTTGAATTGAGTGGTATAGAGTGTGATTACGCTTTCAACCTGGCACAAGCGGATATGCTCATTAGTCAGCAGCAGTTCGACGCTATTATTCTCGATCTAAATTTGCCGGATGGTGATGGGATTGAAGCGTGTGAACGCTGGAAAGCACAGTGCATTACTTCACCAGTAATCATGTTAACTGCACGTAGTAGTCTGAATGATCGCTTGAGTGGGTTTGCTGTGGGCGCGGACGATTATTTAGTAAAACCATTTGCAATGGAGGAACTGGTCGCGCGATTGAAGGTGGTTGCTCAGCGTCGTCCCGCGCCCCAAAGGTTGACTATTGGCGACCTAGAAATCGATTTTGCAAACCACATGGTGTATCGGCAAGGGCAACTGCTGGCTTTGTCTAAAACCGGATGGCAGATCCTGGCTTTATTAGCTAGGCGTAGTCCAGAAACGGTGAGTAGAGAAGAGATTGAGCGAATGCTTTGGCCCGACAGCGCACCTGATAGTGACAGCTTGCGCAGCCATATTCATCTTTTGCGCCGAGTGATCGATCGCCCCTTTGAACGGCAAATATTACATACGATTCGTGGCGTCGGTTTAAGCCTTAGAGATGATATCAATGCAAGCGCCTAAACTTAGCCTCAAGCGTAGTTATCAAGTGTGGGGAGTTATTTTTCTATTAATAACCTTAGGTGTAAATAGTTTTATCCCGCTTTGCATGATGTGTGCAGGTATGATTTCTATGCATGAAGTCACAATGCACAATGCAGGGCAAGCGGCCGAAGCATTACTGAAGCTGGCGGAGCCAACTCAGCAATCATTACTTCATCAACCACTTCTAAAAACCGATAACTTAACTGTCTATCCTCATTGGCGAGATATTCCGCTGCAAATTCGTGAGTTAAGTAACAATGAAGTCTTAACTGATGCGAGCACAATTCACTATGAGCATGCAGAAGGTCCCATTGTTAACGCGTTAAGTGTGTACTACACCCAAACTGGCCAGCCGCTATACGTTTGGCTGCAGTTTAGTGTTACCCATGATTTGCAATTTGCCCCTAAAAATATGACGGCGATCTTGCTGCTTGTCTTGATAACCTTTTGTGCCAGTGCAAGCTTAGCGTTTTATATGCAAAGTAAAGTGATTACGCCTGTTCATCAAATTAGTCATGCGATTAAACAACATGATTGGGAAGGAGGAGGAAAACTGAGTTTACCAGAACAAGAATATGCTGAATTAAAAGCTATTGTTGATGCTTTAGATAACTCGATTTTACAACTTCAGGAGGCTCAGCAGCGAGAACTCAATTTTTTACGTTTTGCTAGTCATGAGTTACGTACGCCAGTCGCCATATGCCAATCTTCATTTGAAATCCTCGCATTACAACAAGGTGAGCTTACGGGGGCAACTCTGTATGCTTCCCAAGCGACCAATCAAATGAAGTCACTCATTGAAACCCTTCTATGGTTAACTAATAAAGAGTGTTCAAACCTAGAAAAGGAAAACGTAGCATTATCGCCTTTACTTGCCAGTATTATCGAGGAGCAGCAACGGGTACATGGTTATGAGCAAAAAATTCAATTATTGTGTGACGATACTTGCTTGCCCGTCCAGCTTCATCCGCTAAAAATAATCTTAAGCAATTTATTAAGGAATAGTATTGAGCATGGTGGGATGGATATTAGCATTACTCAAGATGCTTGTTGTATAGCAATAACCAATTCCTACAATAGTAAGGGCCGCCATGGATTTGGTTTAGGGCTTTTACTGGTGAAACGTCTCGCGAATCAACTGGATTGGACTTTTAATAGCTCATCTGCAAATAATTTATTTACTGCTAGGCTGGTAATATCTAATAACTAAAGAATGAGAACTATAGATTTACTGCATTAAACCACACACTTTTAAAATGCAAAAGCGCCGTTGGGCTTAGATCACATAGTCATCATGCTATTCGTAGTAACTTTATTATATAAAGTTTACTGGTCGATAAGTATTTTAAAATACTTCCTAGAATACATGGTTGAGAGGGGCTCTATGTGTAAAAAAAGTGTGGCATCTATTTTAGTCAGTGCAATTATTTTTAGTGGTTCAGTATATGCTGATGTGAATAAAACGAGCGTGGATTTAGGTTATAAGTTTTATACCAGTGACGCAAAAAATGATAACCCGGGTGTTTTTAATCAACCTTTTGTAAAGTTGAATCATTTAGGTATTGCTGATTGGGGTACTTACTTTGCTAATCTTAAGCTCGAAAACCCTGCTGAAATCGCGGAAAATCAGAAGAACCTTGATGGTAAAACTACCATTAAGTCATTATTGATACTTGAAAATAAGCTGGGAGAGTCGCAGTTCAACTTCTGGACTCAGAACTTTATCTCTGCGAGTGAAACGCTAGTTGAAGATAATCTTTACTTAGGTATTACCCATAATGCAAAAATTCAAAATTTATCACTAAACTATGGTGTCGGTTTAAATTATACCATTGGTAGCTTTTCCCCCACATCAGAGAAGTTTAATGATCTGTCAGGTTATGCCGTGGTTTTAAATGCAAAGTACCCATTTGAGTTGCTAGGGTTAAAACATAGTTTAAGTTTGAATTATGAAGCACAAATTGATAGGGATGAAGCGCATCAAGCATTATTTTCATATGACAGCTATGGCCATCAGATAATTACAACATTACAAACAAGCCTCACAGATTCAATATTTTCAAAGTTATATATCACCCATTATGATAGCTGGGGTTCGCAATATAATGATGGGATTGAATACGGTATATCTGTTGGTTATCAGTTTTAACGGTTTATCAAATAGGTTGAATTTTTGATAAGTAGAATCTCATTTAATTTGGTGCTGTTCTAGTTTTCATTAAAAATAATAAGGGAATTGTAATGCATTATAAAAAATCCATTATTGGTATTGCTGCCACGGCAACAGCAATTATTGTCGGCTGCCAAGTTACCCATCAAATAGTAAAAAGCCAGGGAACCGCTCAAGGCAAGCATGGCGAAGTGCAGGTCGAAACCACATTCAAAGACGGACACATTGTGGCGATTGATGTACTAAAGCAAAAGGAAAATAAAGTCCTTGCTGGTGCCGTATTTAAAGATGTTAAACAGGCGATTATTGATAATAACTCTATTGAGGTTGACGGTATTGCAGGCGCAACCGTAACGTCTAAAGCGCTTAAAGAAGCCGTGGGTAAAAGTATTGAAGCCGCAGGTGTTACGTTAGTTGCTGTCGCTTCAGCTAAAAAAAATGAAGCATTAACACCAGCAGAATATACCTATGATGTGGTGATTATTGGCTCGGGTGGTGCAGGTTTTAGTGCTGGTTTAGAGGCTATGGCCGCAGGCCGCTCCGCCGTTATTATTGAAAAAATGCCAATTATTGGTGGTAACTCATTGATCTCTGGCGCTGAGATGAATGTTGCTGGTAGTTGGGTGCAAAAAAATATGGGAGTGACCGATAGCAAAGAGCTGTTTATTAGCGACACGCTAAAAGGCGGCGATTTCAAAGGTGACCCTGAAATGGTTAAGACCATGGTCGATAATGCGGTTGATGCTGCTGAGTGGTTAAGGGATTACGTCAAAGTAGAATTTTACCCAGATCAATTATTTCAGTTTGGTGGACACAGCGTGAAACGAGCGCTAATCCCTAAAGGTCATACCGGAGCAGAGGTGATCAGCAAGTTTTCTATTAAAGCTGAAGAAGTAGGCTTACCAATTCATACCAATACTAAGGCTGAAAAGTTAATTCAAGATCAAACGGGCCGAATTGTGGGTGTAGAAGCGATTCATAATGGCAAAACGGTAACCTACTATGCAAAACGCGGTGTTGTGATTGCCACGGGTGGCTTCTCGTCTAACATGGAAATGCGTAAAAAATATAACCCAGAGTTAGATGAACGTTATGGCAGCACTGGTCATTCAGGTGGTACTGGTGACGGTATTGTGATGGCAGAAAAAATACATGCAGTAGCTAAAAATATGGGATATATCCAGTCATATCCTATTTGTAGCCCAACCTCGGGCGCGATTGCCTTGATTGCAGACTCTCGCTTCTTTGGTGCGGTGTTAATCAACCAGAATGGTGAGCGCTTTGTTGAGGAATTGGAACGCCGAGATGTGATTTCACAGGCCATTCTAGCCCAACCAGGCCGTTATACTTATGTGCTCTGGAACCAAGCTATTGAAGATGTTGCCCATACTGTTGAAATGCATCAAGGTGAACTGAAGGAATTCACAAAAGACGGGCTAATGTATAAGGTCGACACCCTAGAAGAAGCCGCTAAAGTCTTTAATATTCCTGAAGACAAGTTGTTATCAACGATTAAAGACGTTAATCGTTATGCCGCAACAGGAAAGGATGAAGCCTTTAATCATCGCTCAGGATTGGTTGATTTAAGTAAAGGACCTTATTGGATTTTAAAGGCGACACCTTCTGTACACCATACAATGGGTGGACTAGCGGTTGATACACGTACTCGTGTACTTGATGAACAAGGAAAAGTGATTCCGGGCTTGTTTGCTGCGGGTGAAGTGACTGGTTTAACCCATGGAACCAATCGACTCGGTGGTAATGCTTACACTGATATCATTGTCTTTGGTCGTATCGCGGGACAAGAAGCGGCTAAATAGTTTGTATTTTATGTCTGGCTTAAAGCGACCCAATTGGGTCGCTTTTGTTTGTAAATGATGCTGTTCACTCGCGTACAACACATTCGTTTAAAGCTTGTTTATGATGAATAAATCGTGATCGCTATGGCAAAAATCCATAAACTTGCTATCCAAAGGACTACAAAGCGAAGGTGAGTCGGAGTATCATACGGCTAATTCTTACTAAAACACTCAGGTATCCCCTGACGGAGCAGGTTTTCATGATTACCATTTCCGATGCGGCTCAAGCCCATTTTGTTAAGTTGTTAGCAGATCAACCTGAAGGCACTCATATTCGCGTATTTGTGATCAGTCCTGGTACCTCGCAAGCCGAGTGTGGTGTGTCTTATTGTCCACCGGATGCAGTGGAAAGTGATGATATTGAAATCGAGTTCACTGGTTTCAATGCTATGGTCGATGAGAAGAGTGCACCTTTCCTTGAAGATGCGACTATCGATTTTGTGACTGACCAATTAGGTTCACAACTCACGCTGAAAGCACCTAACGCAAAAATGCGTAAAGTGTCAGGTGATGCACCTTTAGTCGAGCGTATCGAATACGTGATCCAATCTGAAATCAACCCTCAGTTAGCTGGCCATGGTGGTAATATCATGCTGGTTGAAATTACCAAAGAAGGCGTGGCTGTACTGCAGTTCGGCGGTGGTTGTAACGGTTGTTCTCAAGTTGATATCACCCTAAAGGATGGTATCGAAAAACAATTGTTAGACATGTTCCCAGGTGAGTTGACTGGCGTACGTGACGTGACAGATCACCAACATGGTGAACATTCTTACGCTTAATCTTGTTTGTTAAGCTGAATGAAAAACGCGACCTTGAGTCGCGTTTTTTATATTTGGCTTTCGCTTTAAGTGCAGTTGTTAAGTTATAACTTAGGGTTGAGATTATCAGCTAAGAACTTATCTAAGGCTTTAAACGTCGCGAGTCTGTTGTCGTTATTGCTCAGGTAATGATCACCATTTTCCAACTCAATATACTCCACTGGTTTATTTAGTGATTTGAGCTCGTCATACATTTCTCGGCTATGTTGAACCTTAACGACTCTGTCCTTATCGCCATGTAGCAGTAATACTGGGATGTTAATTTTATCTGCTTTACTGATAGGTGAGCGCTCATAGAGGGCATCGAGATCATCTCCTATTTGCTCTTTAACCACTTCATAGTTGGTATGTCTGCGGCTTGATTTTACTAGGTAGGCCACATCGGTCACACCAGCCACACTGATGGCGCAACGGTAAAGATCGGGAGTCATAGCAGCCCCCATTAAGGCCGCGTAACCACCATAACTCGCACCGGCAATACAAATGCGTTTGGGATCGCTAATCCCTTGCGCTATTAGGTAACGAGTCCCATCTTCAACATCGTTTTGCATTTCGAGTCCCCAGCTTTTTAGGCCAGCCTTCATAAACTCATAGCCGTAACCTGCCGACCCCCTGAAATTCATTCGAAATACCGCATAACCACGATTAGCGAAAAACTGTGCCCAGTAGTCAAAGTCGTTACTGTCATAACTGATCGGGCCGCCATGGGGGAAAATAATCGTCGGTAGCTGTTTAGCTTCGAGTCCCTTTGGTACTGTTAGGTAAGCATCGATTTTGAGCTTATCCCTTGCTTCGTAAGTTAGATGTTGGGTGTTGGCGAGTAGCTCACTATTGAGCTTGCCGTATCTGTTCGCGATGGGATATAACGTTTTTTCGTCCCTATCGCCGAAATAATAAGTGCCAGGCTCGGTCGAGCTGGTGGAATACACTATGTAGCGGCGTTCATCTGCACTGAATTGAGTAATATAGTTGTGAGCATCGGGTAATACAGCCTTAAGACCATTTTGTAGTCCGACATATTCTGTTTCCCAGAAGGTGTATTCCTCGCCGTCGCCTTCACTGATACCAATGACTTTTTTCTTTAATTGCGAGTAGAGTAAATCCCCTTCGACGTCAGTTACTTCATTGGCGTAAACCAACTCTTTTGTAAGATTAGGGTCGGTCAGGTTCACTTTAAAAATGGCTTCGAAGCCTTGGTGATAGGCGCGAACGTAGAGGATATTAGGGTCTGCATCAAAACCTAATGGCCAAACAGTGTCCTCAGAAAAAGCTTTAAAGGTCCAAAGTAAGCGTGAATCACTCTTTTGCTCGGCCTGTTCATAAATGCGGTACTCAGTATCATCGTTGTAGATAGAAATTCGGACTTTGTGCTGCCTGTCGGTAATCCAACTTATAATCTTCTTTTTAGCATTTTGGGTGTAACTGGATTTCCCCTGCGCTAAATTGACTTTAAGTACACTATCTTCGCCTACGTTTTCGCCCATTCCGTCTAATGACAGTAAAATATTATCGGGATCATCTGGCATAAGATCGATAATTTGCCCCTGATGTTGCGGGATCCAATTAAGACGGTCTAAGACGCTGCGCGGAAGGACACTCGAGGTCTTTTTCGTGGTCAAATCATACTTAACAAGGCGGGTTTCGGTTGTAGGTGTACCGTAACGGTTAGCCGGAAACTTAGCACTGATCAGTAAGATATTATCGTTTGCCCACTGCAGAGACAGGATGACAAATTTTTGGTTATCCGTGTGCAGCGGAATGCTTTTTTCGCCTGTTTCTATATCTTGGATACTAACGACAGTACCTTTGAGTTTGGCTTGATCGACCCGTACAACAGAAGCGATTTTTTTGCCATTAGGCGAGAGCTGCACAGAGCTAACATCTGGGATGCTTGCAAAGGCTTCAACGGGTAATTGTGGCGCAGTGTTGGCAACCGTATAGTTACATAGCCACAGGAATAGCAGCGGTAAAATCCTTTTCATTATCGATTCACATCTTTGTTACATTTGTAAAATCAACATAATAATGATTTTGAGATTAGTAAACTACTGTCTTTACAGATTTATTTATGTAAAAAGGCCTGACTGAAATAATAATGCCCTGCGAGCGTTAGGCTTCTGACGATCATAAAGACACTCATCGCGGCCCAGAGGGCATGGTTGCCTTGCTCTGGCAGTAATAGCTGCTGCAGTAAATACCATGTTGGGAAAAACGCGCCAAAGGTGGCGAGTATCATGCTATTGCGCATCACTTTTCCTTTAGCGGCACCTATGTAAACACCATCGAATAAATACGAGCTAAATGACCATAAAGGCAAGAATATTAGCCAGATAAGATAGGTTTGCGCAGTGGCTCTGACCTCATTAATGCTGGTCAATAACGCGATAATATTACTGCCAAAAAGACTAAATACAGCGCAGAATCCT
This sequence comes from Shewanella sp. SM95, assembly GCF_025653595.1. Taxonomy (NCBI): domain Bacteria; kingdom Pseudomonadati; phylum Pseudomonadota; class Gammaproteobacteria; order Alteromonadales; family Shewanellaceae; genus Shewanella; species Shewanella sp. SM95. Next base: position 104,599 of record NZ_JAKKSE010000014.1, on the reverse strand, counting down.
AGCGCTGTTATGGCCGACCAGCACCAAGCTAATATTACAGCTTCCCTTAATTGTTCTGCCTGTTTTTGCCCATAGGCACGGCCGACTTCTGCCTCGGCATAATAGGCTATACCATCTAGAGCGTAGGAGATTAATAGCAGTAAATTCAATAACACGGCATTGGCCGCAACGGTATTATCACCTAGACCTGCACCATGGAATGTCATAAAGGCAAAAGCTGCCTGCAAGCAGAGGCTACGGACAAAAATATCTGTGTTGAGCCTCAGTAATTTGCCATAACCCGTTAAGGTGACATGGGGAAATAGCTGAGATAAGTGAAACTCGGGTGCGCGCTTGAGTTGTTGTAACACCATAGTGAGTGCGACTGAGAAAGCGGTGATATCGGCAAATACTGAGGCGAGGGCAGCGCCTTTAACGCCCCAACCCAAGCCGAGGACAAACACCACATCGAGCATAATATTGGCAAGGTTCGCTAAAATCAACTGCCACATGGCGGCTTTAGGTTGTTGTCGCCCTAAGAGCCAACCTAACATCACTAAATTGAGCAGGGCGAAGGGTGTTGACCAAATCCGTACCTGAAAATACTCGCGGCAATAACGTTCGACCTCGCTACTCGCTTCGGATAATCCTAACGCTAAATTCAATATCGGGACTTGCAGTGCGATAACGCCTGCGCCCAATAACATCGCTAGCATAGCGCCTTGGACTAAGAGTTTGTGCTGGGCGTGAAGATCGTCAGCACCAAAGGCTTGCGCGACTAAACCTGTCGTCGCCATGCGCAAAAATCCCAATAACCAAATGATTAATGTGATAATCGTTGACCCGACAGCGACTCCCCCTAAATAATAGGCCTCACTCAGATGACCTATAACAGCCGTATCGACTAAGCCCAACAGCGGGATAGTGATATTGGAGAGTATCATCGGCAGGGCGAGCGCTAGTAACTGGCGATTTTTCGCGCCGTTGAGCATGAGGTCGAGCCAAGTTGATTTAGCAGTATTCATTAATTTCAGAGGTGTTCACATTATGGTTAAACGTGTGCTGTTGGCACTCATAGGGCTAATGACGTTTTCTGCCCATGCCGTGGTCATTCTGCAATATCACCATGTGTCAGAAACCACTCCGGCGGCAACCAGCGTTACGCCCGCGCAATTTCGTGAGCAAATGCAGTTTCTCGTCGATGACGGCTTTAAGGTGATCCCGCTTTCTAAAGTGGTTGAAGCGATCAAGCAAAAACAAGATTTACCCGCTAAAACAATCGCAATTACCTTCGATGATGGTTATCGCAGTATAGCGACTACGGCGCATCCTATCCTAAAGGAATTTGGATTCCCCTACACCTTGTTTGTGGCAATTGAGCCGATTAAACAAAAGTTTACCGAGATGATGACTTGGGATGAACTCATCACATTATCCAAGGAAGGCGCCGATATTGCTAACCACAGTTGGGCGCACGAACATTTGATCCGCGCCTTAGAAAACGAATCACAGGCGCAGTGGTTAGCGCGGATAAAAGCCAATATCTTAGATACAGAAAAAGCGATTGCAGATGCCACTGGGCACAATTTTAAAATGCTGGCGTATCCCTACGGTGAGTACAATCAAGCGTTGCAGGATATGTTAACTGAGAACGGCTTTGTCGCTTTTGGGCAACAGTCCGGTGCCGCGGGGCCTTATTCGCCATTAACGGCCCTGCCGCGTTTCCCCGTTGCTGGACAATATGCTGACCTAAAAAGCCTTAAGGCAAAGTTATACAGCTTAAATATGCCTGTGATTGCACAAACCCCAAGTGATCCTGAGTTAAAGGGTGGTCATTGGCGTCCAGAGCTTAAAGTGACCCTCGATATGAGTGATATCTCTGCTAAGCAAGTGATGTGTTACATCCAAGGTCAAGGCTCAAAACAGCCGACTTGGCTCAATGAAAACGAGTTTAGTGTTCAAGCGGATTTAGCCTTGCCTGCGGGGCGCTCGCGTTATAACTGCACAGCGCCGAGTAAGGCGCGCAATGGCTACTATTGGTTTTCTCAGCCTTGGGTGAGGCCAAAGGACGATGGCTCTTGGGTTAAAGAGTGATCAGCGGCTAGGTTTGTATTGCGCTACTATTTTTTCAAAATCGCTAATTAATTTATCATTTAATACCTGCGGCGGTTTGCCTAACGCTGCCGTAGGTTTAAATACCGCAACTCGCGTTCCCTGCGGCGATACCAACACATAACCTGCACTATGGTCGACTTGGTAATTTTCTCCTTCACCCACCATGGCATAAGTGAGTCCTAAGCTGCGGGTGAGTGGGAAGATTTGTGTCTGCTCGCCCGTGACCGCTTTAAATTCTGGATTGAAAAAATTAACATAGGTCAGGAGTTTATCCTGTGTGTCCCGTTTGGGATCGACGGATAAAAACACTACCTGCAATGGCGCTATTTTGTTTAGATCGGGATAAGCCGCCGCAAGTTTATTTAAGGTCGTAGGGCAAATGTCGGGACAAAAGGTAAAACCGATAAAAAATAAGCTCCATTTCCCCTGCAAACTGGCATTGGTAAAAGCTTGCTTGTGTTGATCAACCAATTCAAAGGGCGCTAATTCATAGGCCTGTGGAAACAGAAAACCGCTCTCTAACTCGATAGGTTTTGGGGGATTAAATTTCACCGCAAATAGGCCGCCAAGACCGAACAACAAAATGGCGATGACTAAAATTCTTTTCTGCATTATTCGCTCCATAAATACAGGTTAGCGCGACAAACTCGTTCCATACACTAGTTCCACAAATAGTGGTCTAGCAGTAATGCCATAAATAACAACATTAAATGGTAGATAGAGAAGCGGAACACTTGCATCGCTAAGCCATCATGATCCCGATATTTAAGTTGCCATGCTTTATAGATAAATCCCGTACTGAGTAAACTCGAGCTGACGAAATACACTGGCCCACACATACCAACCAGCACAGGTAACAGGCAAGCAATCGCCAGCAATACTGTGTAGAGCAAGATGCAGGTTTTCGTAAATTCGACACCGTGGGTGACTGGTAGCATGGGAATATCTACTTTGGCATATTCGGCGCGTCTGTGAATGGCCAGTGCCCAAAAATGTGGCGGCGTCCACGTAAAAATGATGATCACTAGCAATAACGCATGGCCGTGAAATTCGTTCGTTACTGCCGTCCATCCCAGCAGGGGTGGCATAGCTCCCGCAAGGCCACCGATCACAATATTTTGTGATGTTGCGCGTTTCAAATAGGCAGTATAAACCAAGGCATAGCCAATCAGGCTGGCAAAGGTCAACCAAGCTGTGAGTGGATTGACTAAGGAATATAAGACGATAAAGCCAAAACTACCTAAGCTAGCGGCGAAAATTAACGCGCGCGTGGCAGAAATACGCCCTTTGGGTAGCGGGCGATTGTAGGTGCGCGCCATTAAGCCATCGATACGGCGATCGATCAGATGATTCAACGCCGCCGCAGAACCCGCCATCATGGCAATTCCAAGCATACCCGCGAGCAAAGGTTGAACGGGCACCGCATGGGGCACAGCCAGACACATGCCGACGAGGACAGTGAGCAGCATGAGTGCGACCACTTTAGGCTTGGTCATTTCAAAATAGGCGCGCCATGTTACGCTGAAAGTGGGCAGGCTACTGGTGATTGAGAGTGGTTTTGCCATCTTGGATCCCTCGCTTATGCTTTGCGCCATAAAAAATAGTTGATTGTGACTAAGGTCATTAGCAGTAGTGCCGCACCACCGTTGTGAGACACGGCAATACCGAGTGGTAAATGCATCACTACGTTAGAAATACCTAAGCTCACTTGAAGTATGACTAGCCCCACTAATAAAAGGCTTAAAGCCTTAAGTCCCGTAGCGCCAACAAATAATCGGTAGGCGAGCACGAGTAACAAGCTGGCAGTGACGATAGCGCCAATTCTGTGGGCTACGTGGATAGTCATTCGTGCAGGGTAATCGAGCACACCAAATTCGAAGCTAGGGTGTTGGCCTTGGAACGGTGAAAATGCCTCGGCTATTGCTAAGTTATCTACCCAATTTCCCTCACAGATGGGTAAAGAGGTGCAGGCGAGCGCCGCGTAATTCGATGATGTCCAAGCCCCCAACATAATCTGACCCACAAGGACGAATAGGCTCACCAACGCTAACGGTGCGAGATGTCGAGGATGGGTTTCGCTATTAAATATACGCCGAGGTCGGGTTCGCAGGTAAAGGAGTAACAGCAGCGAGATTAGGCTAAAGCCACCAATAAGATGCGACATCACAATTATTGGCATGAGTTTCATGGTCACAGTCCACATGCCTAGCGCTCCTTGAAAGAGGATCAGCAGCACTATGATGACCGGTAACTTTTTGGGTGCTTCCGGTGTTTTTAAGCACAAAATTAAGATGAATAACACCAGTAAGCCAAGTCCGCCTGCGATATATCTGTGGATCATTTCCAGCCAAGCTTTCTCTGGATTGATATCGTGATCTGGGAATATAGTTTGCGCATGGGCGATTTCATGGTCTTGGGTGGGCACTTTAATATGGCCGTAGCAGCCTGGCCAATCGGGGCAGCCGAGTCCTGCATCCGATAGGCGGGTGTAAGCGCCCATTAAAATCACCAATAGGGTAAAGACTAAGGTTAAGCGTAGGATCCAAGTTAGTTGCATCAATCTACCCTCGACAGTTTTAACAACTTACGCAGATCCGCAATCAGCGCCTTGCCTTGAGCTAAATGTGCTTCTTTGCCCTGCACTTGAGGATAGCGCAGTACTAAGCTGCCTAAGGGATCGACTATGATTAGCTGCTGTTCATCTAACCATTTGCTTAAGCCTGCATTGGCGGGACGAGTATTGAAGTTAAAGGTGCTTAAGGCGTTAAGATCGCTGTCGGGATGGGTGAGGATGAGCGGTTCTACTCGCGCCTGATCTGGCCCTAGCGCTGTGTGGCTTTGGCGCAAAATATACAGGCGTTCGCGGCAAGTATCGTTGCATTTGGCGGGCAATAAATACAGTAGTTGCCATTCTTTGGGATTAGAATTTTCAACCCCAAGGCTGGCATAACTGGTTTCGGGACTGATCAGCTCGCCATGATTGGTGGCACCGCCATGGTATAAATTGAGGCTCAGCACTAGCTTAGCAATCACTACGGGTGCAATAAACGCCAGCAGTAATAGCCCTAATGCTTTGTGTTTAGATTTGTTCTGGGAGTTCATGCTTGCTCCTCTCATTCAAATTATCCCTAATTTATTGTTTTATATTTATTTAGTTTTATTAGTGTCTTGCTAAGTATGGTACTAATTTCCCTATTTGCTCCTTGAGTTTGCGACTGTTTGGGCGCTATGGCGTTTTACATATTTAATCCCTTGCCACAGCATTAGCCCTGCAAATACGGCTGCCATCGAAAACCACTGCAACGCATAGCCCCAATGTTTTTGTGCCGACAGTGGGAAAGGTTGCCAAGGATGGGGCAATGTGAGGGAAGGTAATTGCTCTGGTTGCAACACGACAGGTAACACTGGGTGCCCTAATACCTTAGCCATTTCGGGCATATTTAAATTTTGAAAGCGAATACTTGTCCCTGTTTCTGCCATTAAAGCTTGGCTCAAAGGATTGATTTGCTTTTGATAAAGCCTGCCTTCGATATTTAATGCCCCGCTTAGGGGAGTAATGTGAGGCAACTCATCACGATGGGAACCCGCGGCAACAAAGCCTAATTCGACCAGCAACCAAGGTTTTTCAACTTCTACTTGCAGGGGTTGAAAGGCTAAATATCCCACTTGACCTTGATAGATTTGATTATCCAGCAGCCAGATTTGTGAGCTTGCGGGAGTGGCGCGTACTTGCAGTCGATAACCCGTTACGCCTTCTTTGCCGACCTTGAGTTGGAGCTGCTCAAAACTTAATGGCAGCAAAGCTTGCCTTGCTTCCATTTGGGCTAAAAGCGTCGTTTTATCTTCACCACGGGCTAACTGCCATAAACCCAACTTGACCAATATAGTTAATACAGCCACAGTCAATATCAGTAGAAAAACCGTTAATTTATTCAGCAGAACATGAGGATATTGTATGAATAGCCTGTTCATTTTTAAGTTGGTCTTAGTTCTGCTGTTGCTATTCATCATTTTTAATCTAGGTCGCGCCTTGTTTATTATGGTGAAAGGTGATGAAAAAGTGCCTATGAGCCGTTATCTTGGGCGGCGAGTGATTTTCTCCGTGCTCGTTATCTTGTTATTGCTGGTGGCCTTAGGGACTGGGTTAATTAGCCCCAATCCCACGCCTTACTAAAGCACTAGAGAACGTAAACGAAAATAAACAAACACAGCCAGACCACATCCACAAAGTGCCAATACCAACTCCCTGCTTGGAACGCAAAATGTTTATCTGCGCTAAAGTGCCCCTTCAACACTCTGAAAAACAACACGAATAAAAAGAGAGTCCCCAGTGTGACATGCATGCCGTGAAAGCCAGTTAACAGGAAGAAGGTGTTGCCATAAATCCCAGAGGTCAGGGTGAGTCCCATTTCCCGGTAGGCATGCATATATTCTTCTGCCTGTAAGGCAAGGAAACCCATACCCAAGAGTATGGTGATACCAAGCCAGAGAGTAATGGCAGAACGTTTACCTTTTTCTAGGCTGACATGGGCGAAATGTAAGGTAACTGAGGAGGTTAGCAGTACGATAGTGTTGATTAATGGCAGTCCAGTCCATGGCATGGCTTGGGTTTTAGTGCCATCTGGCGTAGTTATGAGCGGCCAAATAGCTTCAAACTGAGGCCAGAGCACTTCGTGGGTCATGGCATTATTCGATGCGCCACCGAGCCAAGGCACTGCGAACATGCGGGCATAAAATAGTGCCCCGAAAAAAGCCCCGAAAAACATGACTTCCGAAAAAATAAACCAGCTCATACCTTGGCGAAACGATCGATCCATTTGGCTAGAATAGAGCCCTGCCATCGACTCTTGGATCACGGTTCTAAACCAACCCACCAGCATGAATAGGATCACAGCGATCCCAACCAGCAGCACATAACCGCCACCGGATGCACCTGATTTCAACTGCTGCACGAAAAGGCCTGCACCAGAGGCGATTAAGAACAAGCCAATGGCACCTATAATAGGCCAGACACTTTGGGATGGAACGTAGTAAGTCTGATGTTTCGTTGTCATTTTGCAGCTCCTTGCTCTATGGCAGACGCTAACTGCTTGTCGGTAATGTCGTAGAGAGTGTAAGAGAGGGTCAGAGTGTGGATAGACTCAGGTAACTGAGGATCCACATAGAAAATGAGCGGCAGCTCAGCGCTAGTGTCCGCCGCTAAGGGTTGTTGATTAAAGCAAAAGCATTCTGTTTTATTAAAATAAGCTGCACCTTGGCCGGGCGAAACTGAAGGTATCGCTTGGCCAATCGTTGCTTTAGCGGACATATTGCGCGCCAAAAATGCCGTATGGATTAGCTCGCCAGGGTGAACTTCGAGCCGTTTGGTTTGTGGCGCAAATGTCCATGGCATGCCTGTTTGTACCTGAGAAATAAATTCCACAGTCACTATTCGGCTTGTATCTACTGTGATTGCTTGATAACTACTCGCGGTATTGGAGGGTTTTCCATTGATACCGAGTTGCTCGCACAACACATCGTAGAGCGGCACCAGCGCGAATCCAAAGCCAAACATGCCAATACAGCCGATAACTAACATGCTGATAAGTTTACGATTTGACTTAGATTTATCTTGCTGGTGTTGGGTTGCCATTTCATTTCACCTCAGGTGGTGTCGTGAAGGAGTGGTAAGGCGCAGGGCTTGGCAATGTCCACTCTAAACCCTCGGAACCTTCCCAAGGTTTAGCGGGGGCTTTTTCGCCGCCACGGATGCACTTAATTACTAAAACTAAGAAAATCAATTGCGATAAGCCGAAGGCGAACCCACCAATCGAGACGATTTGATTAACATCGGCAAATTGAATCGAGTAGTCAGGGATACGCCTTGGCATTCCTGCCAGCCCAAGGAAATGCATCGGGAAAAATAGCACATTGACTGAAATCACCGAGCACCAGAAATGCCATTGTCCCAGTCGTTCGTTGTACATGTGTCCCGTCCACTTAGGTAGCCAGTAATAGGCCGCTGCCATGATGGAGAAAATCGCACCAGTCACGAGCACATAATGGAAATGTGCCACAACAAAATAAGTATCGTGGTACTGGAAGTCGGCGGGTGTAATGGCGAGCATTAATCCCGAAAAACCGCCAATAGTGAAGAGTATGATAAAGGCTACAGCAAACAGCATGGGCGTTTCGAAACTGAGTGAGCCGCGCCACATAGTGGCAACCCAGTTAAACACTTTCACTCCAGTTGGCACTGCAATCAACATAGTGCAATACATGAAGAACAGCTCGGCAAACACAGGCATACCTGTGGTGAACATATGGTGCGCCCACACGAGGAACGACAGAATTGCAATACTAGCCGTAGCATAAACCATGGATGCATAGCCAAATAAGGGTTTACGACTGAAGGCTGGGACTATGGCAGAGATGATGCCAAAGGACGGCAAGATCATGATGTAGACTTCAGGGTGGCCGAAGAACCAGAAAATATGCTGGAACATCACAGGATCGCCGCCGCCAGCCGCATCGAAGAAACTCGTGCCGAAAAACTTATCTGTCAGCACCATAGTCACTGCGCCAGCGAGTACGGGCATAACCGCGATCAGTAGGAATGCCGTGATAAGCCAAGTCCACACAAACAATGGTAACTTCATCCATGTCATGCCTGGCGCGCGTAAATTCACTATGGTCACAATCACGTTGATTGCGCCCATGATCGAACTTATCCCCATGATGTGAATAGAAAATACAAAGAGCGCCGTGCTATCTGGACTATAAGTTGTTGATAGTGGTGCGTAGAAGGTCCAACCAAAGTTAGGTCCGCCACCTTCCATAAATAGCGAACTGAGAAGGATAGTGAAGGCGAAGGGGAGTATCCAAAAACTCCAGTTATTCATCCGTGGCAGCGCCATATCGGGCGCCCCTATCATCATAGGGATCAGCCAGTTAGCGAGCCCTGTAAAGGCTGGCATTACCGCACCGAATACCATGATCAGCCCATGAACAGTTGTCATTTGGTTGAAAAAGTTGGGCTCGACCAATTGTAATCCAGGTTGAAAGAGTTCAGCGCGGATCACCATGGCCATAGCGCCACCGGTTAAGAACATAATGAAGCTGAACCATAAATACAAAGTACCTATGTCTTTATGGTTGGTGGTTAGCAGCCAGCGCATGATGCCCTTTGGCGCACCATGATGATGGTCATCATGGGCTGCGGTTTGATCTTGAGTCGTAGTGCTCATCATTATCCCCTACTGTCCATGACTTGCGATATCAGCAGGTTGCACTGTATCGCCGGTATTGTTATCCCAAGCATTGCGTTCATAGGTAATGACTGCTGCAAGTTGCTGTGGGCTAAGCTGTTTGCCAAATGCCTGCATAGCCGTGCCCGTTTTGCCGTGCATCACAATATCGATGTGATTGGCGACTGGTCCAATGGCGATAGCACTACCCACTAGCGCGGGGAAGGCGGGTGGTATTCCTGCACCTGTCACTTGATGGCAGGCAGCACAGAAGGTCGCGTAGACAGTTTCACCTTCGGCCATGAGGGCGTCATGGCTGAGTGTGGGGAGGCTTGCGGGATCGATTGCAGCTGAGACGTCTGCAGGTGCGGGTGTCGGAGTTGTACTGCTTGGTACCGCGGCGGATGTTTGTGCAGAATTGCCGTTCATGTACTCGTTGACGTCTTTGGCTTGCACTGCATCGCCAGTATTATTGCCCCAAGCATTCCGCTCGTAGGTAGTCACTGCCGCGATTTCTTGTGCGGTCAATTGCTTACTAAACGCTTGCATGGCAGTACCCGTTTTACCGTTGAGCACAATTTCAAGGTGACCGCTGAGTGGTCCCGTTGCAATCGGGCTACCTTTAAGGGGCGGAAATACGCCTTGCAACCCTTCACCATTGGGCTGGTGGCAGGCTGCGCAGTGCCCGAGGTAAACTTGTTCACCTTGAGTCATCAACTCTTCTTTACTTAGGGTTTGTGATAAAGCGGCTTGAGCGGCTTCAGCCGCAGCACCTGCGGCTTGTTTCTGCTCTGTTACCCAAGCCTCAAACTCGGCTTCAGGTAACGCTTGTACTACGATAGGCATAAAACCATGGTCTTTACCGCAGAGCTCGGCGCATTGACCACGGTAAATGCCGGGTTTGTCGATGCGAGTCCAAGCCTCATTGATAAATCCAGGGTTGGCATCTTTCTTAATTGCAAAGGCGGGTACCCACCAAGAATGGATGACATCCTCTGAAGTCATCAGAAAGCGGATTTTGCGGTTTATCGGTAGAACGAGCGGTTTATCGACTTCCAATAGATAGTTTTCACCCTTGGTTTCGGTGCCTTCAATTTGTGCTCTGGGTGTTGTCAGTATGCTATAAAAATCAATATCTTGATCGAAATAGCTGTAATGCCATTTCCATTGGGACCCCGTGACTTTTACGGTGAGATCGGCGTTGCTGGGATCTTCCATTGCGATTAAAGTTTTTGTCGCTGGAATCGCCATTAAGATCAAAATGATAAATGGCAGAATCGTCCAAGCGATTTCAACTTTAGTGCTTTCGTGAAAGTGGGACGCGACAGCGCCTTTGGATTTTCTGTGGTTGATCATGGCGTAAATCATGACGCCAAAGACCACTAGGCCTATTGCGCAGCAGATATACAAGATGGTCATGTGCAAGTGATAAACCTTGCCACTGATCTCGGTCACGCCAGGGGTCATGTTGAACCGCATGTCCGCGGCGGTCAACGGTGGTGCGAAAAGCACCACGAGTAAACAATACAACAATTGCTTCACAAGACTTCTCCTCTGCCAATTGCGAATAGCAACTACAAAGAAGAGCAACACAGTAAGTCTCAACTCTATGCAAACTCTTCAGTTCCCAAAAAAGCTTTTTTGACTTCAACGTGCGTTGGCGGCTGTTACTTTTAATCAAGTATTGTTACTGCTGGTAATTAGCCACGCTGGCACATACTGCTGAAATAAATCTGTTCTCTATTTTTAGTGGCGCTTCGAGTTCGATAAATACTCGATTCATTGACCACGGAAGGTGATATATCACCACCGACTTAACCAACCATACTTGCTGTTTAAATATTGATCAAGATCACTTATTTATCTAATTATCTGAAAAATTGCCAAAAAAAAGCCTCACATTCATAGGTGAGGCGGCTTTCAAGGTAAAAAATTAAATGAATATTTAATGTACAGCGCTAAAAAAAGATTGCTGACCGAAGAGATTGCCTTGCTCAATGCGTACGTCGGCATGTAAGTGACTGTTTACGTCTTCAAGCACTATACCCATAGCTCGGGCACTTTTAGCCACGATTTGTAGGCGTCGATTATCCCGCGCATCTAATGATTGAGTCCAAGTAATGACTGCACTGGACGTACCACTTGTTAGGGCTTTTTCCATCGCCCACAGGGTTTCGACTTCATCTTTAGCATGTACCAGCAAAACTCTATCCATACGCACACCTGCGCTAGCGAGTGTTTGCTTGTAGCCAATACTTGGAGGGTTGATGAGCACTAACCAACGGCCCTGTTGGCTTAACTGAGCGAGTTGTGCACTCAGATGAATTAATTCTTGGCGACCTTGAGTCTTGGTTGGCATACAGGCGATAGGCGCATGGTGCCAGTCATAGTCGGCATCACGGACTTCATCGAGCCACAAGCCCGGATGGCGGGGGGCATTGCCAAGTAGTTTATTCATAGCCAATCTCCATTACGGATCACACCGACGGCGAGTCCTTCAATTGTTAAACTTTGGAAGCCTAAATCCACTTTAATCGGGGAGTAATCTTCATTTTCGGCATGTAGATAGACTACATTACCTTTTTTTTCGAAACGTTTAACAGTGACATCGTCATCGACTCTAGCGACAACCACTTGACCATTTCTAGCTTGTTCTACTTTATGAACTGCCAGCAAATCACCTTCGAGAATACCGATATTTTTCATGCTGTCGCCCTTTACTCGCAGTAAAAAATCGGCGGCGGGATGAAACATGCTTGGGTCGACTTGGTAGTACTGTTCAACATGTTCTTGGGCGAGGATAGGTTCACCCGCGGCCACTTGGCCGATGAGCGGTAAACCTGTTTCAGTCAAATCTTCGATTTCCGCAGGCAGACGAATGCCTCGAGATGTGCCTGGCATGATCTCAATGCAGCCCTTTTTTGCCAACGCTTTAAGATGTTCTTCAGCCGCATTGGCGCTCTTAAAACCTAAACGGGTTGCGATTTCTGCCCGAGTGGGTGGCATGCCAGTATCGGCAATATTTCGTTTAATTAGCTCTAAAATTTCAGCTTGGCGTGGCGTCAAAGGTCTCATGGTGTTTCCTGTTTTTCTATACAGTTACTGTTAGTATATACAGTATTATTTGCAGCGCAAGTATTAACCACTTTTTAGCTATGTTGGAGAGAATTAGCGAATATTGCCCATAGTCTGGTATTCTATCGGGCTAGTAAACGCACTTAATTGCATAAGAATAATGCCTAAACACGACTCTCTTTGGTTGAAATCATTACGTTGGATCCAAAAACACTTAGTGCACACTATTGTGGTGCCTCAGGATCCCTTTGCCGATCTGAATCTGGATGCTTCCAGACCCCTTGTTTATGTGATGAAAACAGAATCCCTCAGTGACATCGCTGCTTTGAGCGAAATAACGGCTAAGTTAGGCTTACCAAGCCCTTATGAGCCTCTAGTGGCTAATGGTGTGACTGCGCCTCGGGTTGTCTGTCTTCAAGGACGTAAGCCACTGTTTGGCGAACGTGCTGGTAATGAGCCTTTCCTCGAATGCTTTATGCGTTTGTTAGCCGTGCATAAGGAACGTCCTGAATTGGATATTCAACTGGTGCCCGTGAGCTTGTATTGGGGTCGCACGCCAGGGAAAGAAGACGACACTATGAAGGCGGCCGTATTTGAGCGGGAAAACCCGACTTGGTTGCGCAAGTGCTTGATGATTCTGTTCTTAGGTCGACATAACTTCGTGCAGTTTTCGAATGCCGTATCCCTGCGTTACATGGCTGACGAACATGGCACCGACATGGGGATTGCCCATAAGTTAGCACGGGTTGCGCGCGTGCATTTCCGTCGTCAACGTAAGGTAATGACAGGGCCTGTGCTGCCAAACCGCCAAGCACTGTTTCATTCGTTACTCAAATCTGAGTCGCTGCGCAAAGCGATTCAAGAAGAAGCCGCCAGTAAAAAGATTTCTGAGACCCAAGCGCGCGAGACGGCTATTGAGTATCTCGATGAAATCGCTGCCGATTACTCAGACAGTTTAGTGCGTATTGCCGAGCGTTTTTTAACTTGGCTGTGGAACAAGCTTTACAGCGGGATCAACATTAAAGGCGCCGAGCAAGTTCGGCAGTTACACCACGATGGCCACGAGATTGTTTATGTGCCTTGCCATCGCAGCCACATGGATTACCTGCTGTTATCGTATATTTTGTATTATCAAGGCATGGTTCCGCCGCACATTGCTGCCGGCATTAACCTCAATTTCTGGCCCGCGGGACCTATGTTCCGTCGCGGTGGTGCCTTCTTTATCCGCCGTAGTTTTAATGGCAATAAGCTGTACACCGCAGTATTTCGTGAGTATTTAGATCAGCTGTTTGCTAAAGGTTATTCGGTGGAATACTTCTCCGAAGGTGGCCGTTCACGTACTGGCCGTCTGTTGGCGCCGAAAACTGGCATGATCGCCATGACGATGAACAGTGTGCTGCGCGGTATCGAGCGTCCAGTCACGCTAGTGCCTGTGTATTTAGGCTATGACCATGTGATGGAAGTGGCGACGTATCATAAAGAGTTAAGTGGTAAGAAAAAGAAAAAAGAATCTGTGTGGCAGGTGTTTGGTGCGATTCGCAAACTTGGTAATTTCGGCCAAGGTTATGTGAACTTTGGCGAGCCGATTACTCTGCAAAACTTCTTAAATGAGCGCGCGCCAAACTGGCGTACTGAGTTGGCCGATGATCCTGAGCAAAAACCAAGCTGGTTAACGCCAGCGGTAAACGTGCTGGCGAATCGAGTGATGACGAATATTAACGATGCGGCGGCGGCGAGTTCGGTGACCTTGACGAGTTTAGTGTTGTTGGCCACAGATCAAAATGCCTTAGAGCGCAGTCTGCTGGAACGTCAGCTTGATCTGTATCTGACTCTACTCAAAAAAGTGCCTTACACTACTTATACTTCGGTTGCCGAAGGTGATGGTAAGCATTTAGTGCAGCAAGGTTTAGAGCTGAACAAGTTTGTTGTTTGCGCCGATCCTTTAGGTGAAATTGTGTCTATCGAGACGAGTCAGGCAGTGTCTATGACTTACTATCGTAACAATATCATCCACTTATTTATTGTACCGTCATTAATTGCGAGTTGTTTAACGCATAATGAGCAGATCCCGCGTCAGCAAGTTGTGTCAATCGTTGCCGATTTTTATCCACTGCTGAAAGCCGAACTCTTCATGGGCATTAAGGATGTACCTGCCTATGTCAATCAAGTGCTGGATTTCTTCATTGAACAAGGGTTAGTGGTTGAGACTGATACCTTAACTGTCGTGCCTGAACACACTAGCCAACTATTATTGTTAGCCAGTTCAGTGAGCGAAACTCTGCAACGCTATGCCATTATCTTCAATCTGTTAGCGAACAGACCTAAGATGGAGCGCTCAGAACTTGAGTCTGAGAGTCATCTACTTGCCCAGCGTTTAGGCGCTTTGCATGGCATTACTGCGCCAGAGTTCTACGATAAGAAACTTTACGGCACCTTGAGCGTTAAGCTCAAAGAATTGGGATATCTAGCGGATAACCAAGATAAGTCCAATATCAATCGCATACGAGATCAAGCCAATAGCTTATTACGTCCGTCAGTGAAACAAACGATAGTGGCGAGTGTCACCGCGGAGCATACAGTTTAATGGCAAATCATATGAATGCGGCTAAGCATAAGCCCGCAGGTAAGTCCTTGCTCGGCGGCGCCATGATTATTGCTGGCACGACCGTAGGTGCTGGGATGTTTTCTCTGCCCGTGGTCGGTGCAGGTATGTGGTTTGGCTATTCGATTTTAATGTTATTGGGCATTTGGTTTTGCATGTTGATGTCGGGCTTATTGCTACTCGAAACCAATTTGCATTTCGAACCGGGTGCTAGCTTCGATACTTTAAGCAAGCAAACCTTAGGGCAGTTTTGGCGGATAGTGAACGGCGTTTCCATCGCGTTCGTGCTGTATATTTTGACCTATGCCTATATCAGCGGCGGTGGCTCGATTGTGAATCACAGCTTGCAGGGCATGGGAATTGAGTTACCGCAAAGTGTGGCAGGGCTAGTGTTTGCCATAGTATTGGCGAGCATAGTGTTGATCAGCACTAAGGCCGTGGATCGCATTACCACGATTATGCTCGGCGGTATGATCATTACCTTCTTCCTCGCGATCGGCAATTTATTGATCGAAATTGATGTGACTAAGTTGCTCGAACCCGATGGTAATAACAGCTTTTCACCTTATCTGTGGGCGGCGCTGCCCTTTGGTCTCGCCAGTTTTGGTTACCATGGTAACGTTCCCAGCTTAGTGAAGTATTACGGCAAAGATTCCTCCACCATTATCAAGGCGATTTTCGTCGGCACCTTTATCGCACTGGTGATTTATGCCTGTTGGTTAGCGGCAACTATGGGCAATATTCCCCGCAGCCAGTTTATCGACATTATTGCCCAAGGCGGCAATATGGGTGTGTTGGTGGGCGCTTTGTCTGAGGTGATGGCGAGTAGCTGGTTAAACAGTATGTTGACCTTGTTTGCCAACTTGGCTGTGGCTTCATCTTTCTTAGGGGTGACCTTAGGTTTGTTCGATTATCTCGCCGATTTGTTTGGTTTTGATGATTCACGCTCTGGCCGAATGAAAACCGCGTTAGTGACCTTTGTGCCGCCAACGATTTTAGGATTACTGTTTCCCGATGGCTTCTTGGTGGCGATTGGCTTTGCGGCATTAGCGGCAACTGTATGGGCGGTAATTGTCCCGGCGCTGATGGCCTATAAATCGCGGCAGTTGTTCCCCGATAGCACAGGTTTTAGAGTGATAGGCGGTACACCGCTGATTATTCTTGTGGTGTTATTTGGCATAGTCACGGGTGCATGTCATCTGCTCGCGATGGCAAATTTACTGCCGCAATATTCCTAATTTGTTGTGATGATTTAAGCCCTCCATGTGAGGGCTTTTTTGTCTTTAGCGGTTGAGTTTTGTCTTACAGATCTTTTTAACCTGAATACTGGACAGAAATACAAACTCAGGCTTAACTCGAATGATTGTTAAAACAAAGGAGCCGATAATGAAAATGACTCAGTACGCACAAGGACATGCATGTTGGGTTGAACTTGCAAGCCATGATTGGCAGGGAACAACAGCATTTTACCAAGCGTTATTTGGTTGGAACTCGGTTGAAATGCCGATCCCTGAAGGTCACTTTTCGCTATTTAATTTAGCGGGAGATGACTTAGGCGCCATGTATCAAATCCCTGAGTCAGAAGCACATATCCCCAGCCACTGGCGTATCTACTTTGCCGTCGATGATATCGATGCCAGCATTGCAGAGATTCAAGCGGCGGGCGGCCAAGTGCACATGGGGCCGCATATTGTGGGTGATGCGGGCGTGATGGCGCAGGTGAGCGATCCTGAAGGCGCACGCTTTGCTTTATGGCAAGCGAAGAACCACATAGGTGCTCGCCGTCAGGGTGAACTCAATACCCTTTGCTGGGTTGAGCTGGCTTGCAAAGAGCCGCGTACTGAAGAAGCCTTTTACTGCAAAATCTTCCCTTGGACCAACATGCCGAGTGACATGCCTGACATTGAATACTCAGAATGGCAGCTTAATGGTCAATCCATCGGCGGCATGATGACGATAATGCCCGAATGGGGCGATATTTCTCCCCATTGGCTGCTTTATTTTGCAGTAGCCGATTGCGATGCATTTGCAGAAAAAGCCCAAGCGTTAGGCGCGCAAGTGTGCATACCGCCTAGTGATATCCCTGATGTGGGACGATTTTCTGTCATTGCTGACGCCCAAGGCGCTACCTTTGCGGTGATCAAGCTTAATCAGATGTGACTGGCATATTAAGTGCTGTCATTAAGGTTAAAAACGGCGACGCTAAATCGCCGTTTTTATTTGTCTAACTATTTGTTTAATTAGCGTTATCAATCATGATTGTTTCAGGGCAGGAGCCTTTTGAGGCCTTATTGGCTTTGGCGAGTAGGCTAGGTAAGGAGTCAGAAGTTTTAATGACTTCGGGCAAGTTAATGCGGATTTCACTCAGTAATCCCTTGCCACATTCAAGACTCATTTTAGTGTGAGCGCCTTGACCGAAGCTGCTATCAAAACTTTGGTTTAACTCACTTTTACTGACACTCTTACCTATGTTGTCATGAATAAATTTTTGTACCCATGCCGAGGCATTGACCGCTTGGGTCAGCTGGGTTGCCAATAAAAAGTACTCGTTAGGGTCTTGGCTACGGCAAGTGCCGTGTTTCCACCATTCGTGGCGTTCTAAACAGGTGCCATATTGGGCGCTTGGCATGACTTCTTCTAAATTTTTGCGCACCGATGGATTCAGTTCAAACTCTGGATAAGTACAGAAATCATTCGGTTGCAGTTTGACTGTGCTGCAATAGCCATATCGCGTGCCGCATTGTTGTTTATTCGGCCACAGTCCGTGCAGGCTGAAGTGTTGCCATTGGCTCGATTCTGGCGTTTGGCTGAGGGCGCGACATTCGGCTTTACGGCGGCCATAGAGTTCACAAAAGGTGCTTTGCCAGCTTAATGCCAGCACGTTGGCGTCAAATTCACCGCCGATTCGGCATTGATTTCCTTGGCGTTTCTCTGGGGTACCATGCTCTTTAAGGCTATCTCGGCTTTTTGCTTTGATGTCCGATGCCGTGGTGGTTTGCGCCGGTTCCGCCGCCGTTGCAGGTGTTGATAAATTACTGTCAGCAACATTAGATAGATATTGACCACAATCGCCGCTGATCCAACGCATGGGAGACTTCACCGCATTGGTGCGCACTCTTAGCCAATCAGGTTTAGCACTATTGCCGAGGATTTCAAGTACAGGGTAGCGCTCACCAATATTGCTCTGCCATTGGTCTGGATTCGTCTGCTTATTTTTCGATTGAAATAGCTCACAGCGTTTGTCGGCAACGAATTCACCGGTTGCGGGTGCGGCAAAGGCGGGTGCTGTAATGATGAGCGCAGCGCATAAACCGAATGCGGCAAGTAATGCGCGTGATGGGGTTTTAAGGGAAAGTGCTTGCGGCCATATCCGGCTGATGGTTAAACAAAATGACTTGGTCATGTGATGGAATCCTTCCTGCGGCAGTGAATTGAGTCAATTCTGTGTGGCACTGAGTCAATGGTACACATAAGCGCTATAAACTTAGAGGCTTATTTTACCCAGAGTGGTATATGGCACTGTTGTAAAATTAGATTTTTAATCTGATTGAATGAGAAAATCCCCTCAAACTTTAATGGTTTGAGGGGATTTTTATCGGTGTTCTAGCGCCGTACACTCAATTACGCCGCGTCTTTCTTTAATTTACGCGAGTAAATCAGTAGATAAAGTGCGGGTAGTACAAACAGTGACAGTAATGGGGCCGTAACCATGCCGCCGACCATAGGTGCGGCAATTTTCTGCATCACATCGTTACCCGATCCTGCACCCCACATAATGGGGAGTAGACCGAAGAAGATGGTCGCTACTGTCATGGCCTTGGGGCGGATCCGCATAACGGCACCTTCCATTAACGCTTCTTTTAAGTCGCTGACGCTGTGGTAATTATCTTTCTCTTGTCTGTGCTTGATGGCGTTATTGAGATACACCAGCATTACTACCCCAAACTCGGCGGCTACACCCGCTAAGGCAATCATACCGACGGCGACTGCCACTGAGATGTTGTAATCCAGTAGGTATAACAGCCAAGTGCTGCCGACCAACGCGAAGGGGAGGCTGAGCATGATAATACTGGCCTGAATGGTGGAGCCAAAGGTCATCATCAGCAGGATGAAGATGACGGCTAATGCCATAGGGATCACTTGCTTAAGTTTTGCATCTACCCGCTGCATATATTCGTACTGCCCTGCAAAAGTGTAGCTGTAGCGCGGGGGCACCTTGAGTTCGGCATTTAAAGCTTTCTTGGCGGTCGTAATATATTCGCCGATAGACGTGCCTTCAATATCGATAAACACCCAAGAGATTAAGCGACCGTTTTCACTGGTGAGCATAGGTGCGCCATCGGTGATTTCTATATCCGCTAAATTTCGCAGTGGTAGATAATTTCCCGATTTAGTGATCACAGGGAGTTCGCGCAGCTTTTCGATATTATCGCGTAGCTCACGGGGATAACGTAGGTTGATGGGATAGCGCTCAGCCCCTTGTACCGACTCGCCAATATCCATACCGCCAATGGCGTAACGCACGACATCTTGAATATCTTGCAGTGACATACCGTAACGTGCGGCCACATCGAGTTTGGGGGTGATATCGATATAACGCCCGCCACCACTGCGTTCAGCATAGGCTGACTTAGTGTGTGGCACTCTACTGAGGATGGCCTCTATTTCTGCCCCTAGATTTTGCAGCTCGTTGACATCGGCGCCGGTGATCTTAATACCGACGGGGGTTTTTATCCCCGTCGAGAGCATGTCAATACGGGTTTTGATGGGTTGTACCCAAGCATTGGTGAGTCCTGGTACTTTGACGGTTTGCTGTAGTTGGGCAATGATGCCATCTAAGGTCATGCCTTCACGCCATTCCTCATGGGGTTTGAGCATGATAGTAGTTTCAAGCATGGTCAGCGGCGCGGGATCGGTCGCGGTTTCGGCGCGGCCTACCTTGCCAAACACGCGGGCCACTTCGGGCACGGTTTTAATCAAGCGGTCGGTTTGCTGCAAGACTTCGGCGGCCTTACTGGCACTGATACCGGGCAATGCCGTTGGCATGTAGAGCAAATCGCCTTCTTCAAGGGCGGGCATAAACTCACTACCCATGCGGGTCATGGGATACCAAGCACTGGCCAGCGCGACTAACGCTAACATCAGGGTGACTTTAGGAAATTTAAGCACCAGTTTGAGCGAAGGTTGGTAAAGCGCGATCAAGAAGCGACTGAGAGGATTGCTGCGTTCGCTGGGAATTTTGCCGCGAATAAAGTAACCCATCAAAATCGGCACTAAGGTGATCGATAAAAAGGCCGCCGCTGCCATGGCGAAAGTTTTAGTGTAGGCCAGTGGCGCGAATAATCGACCTTCCTGCGCTTCGAGTGCGAACACAGGCACAAAGCTTAAGGTGATAATAATCAATGAGAAAAATAACGCAGGGCCGACTTCAATCGACGCTTCGGTGACGATGCGCCAATGCTCCTTAGTATCGGGCTCGCGATCATGTTTGGCTTTGAAATGTTCTAAATGCTTGTGCAGGTTTTCGATCATCACAATCGCGCCATCCACCACGGCGCCGATAGCAATGGCGATGCCGCCAAGGCTCATGATATTGGCGTTCACACCCATCTTATTCATCACGATAAAAGCGATAAGGATGGATAGCGGCAGGGTTATCACGGCCACGAGTGTGGAGCGCGCATGCAGCAAAAACAGTAAGCAGACTAAGCCAACCACCAACATTTCTTCGACGACCTTGCTAAACAAGTTGTCGACGGACTTAAGAATCAAGTGGGATCTGTCATAGGTTGGGATAATCTCAACCCCATCGGGCAGGCCCGCTTTGAGTTCTTCGAGTTTAGCTTTCACCGCATCTATCGTCGCTAAGGCGTTTTCGCCGTAACGCATCACCACAATTCCGCCAACGACTTCACCTTCACCGTCGAGTTCGGCTATACCGCGGCGTGAGGCTGGGCCTTTGCGCACAGTGGCGACATCTTTGAGTAATAAACCTGTACCAGAAGGGCTGGTGATACCAAGGGGAATTTCACGAAAATCCTCTAGCGTCTGGCGATAGCCTTTGGCGCGCACCATGTATTCGGCTTCGGCCATTTCGATCACTGAGCCGCCAGCTTCGCTATTAGCTTTATCGATCGCTTGTTTAATGCTGGCGATATCGAGCTTATAGATCGCCATTTTATCGGGCTCAAGCACTATCTGATAGGTTTGCTCCATGCCGCCGACGGTGGCAACTTCAGACACGCCTGCCACGCTTTGCAGCTCTAGCTTGAGATACCAATCCTGCAGACTTTTGAGTTGCGATAAATCTAAATTGCCAGAGCGATCGACCAGCGCATATTCATACACCCAACCGACACCGGATGCATCGGGACCGAGTGAAGGTTGTACGCCCTGGGGTAAACGGCTGCTAATTTGACTCAGGTACTCGAGCACCCGCGAGCGTGCCCAGTAGATGTCGGTGCCATCTTCAAAAATCACATACACATAGGAGTCGCCGAACATGGAATAACCACGTACGGTTTTGGCGCCTGGTACGGCTAACATGGCGGTCGACAAGGGATAAGTCACTTGTTCTTCAACCAATTTAGGCGCTTGGCCCGGGTAAGGGGTTTTAATGATCACTTGTACGTCGGATAAATCCGGCAGCGCATCAAGCGGCGTTTTGCGCAGCTCCTGCACGCCCCAAACTGTGATCATGATGGCGATAATCAACACCATCAATCGCTGCCTGATTGACGCCTCGATAATATATTTCAACATAACGCGCTCCTAGTGCTGATGACCGCTGCTTAAACGCATTAAGCTGCCCTTGAGACTGGCTTCGGAGTCGAGTAAGAATTGCCCCGAAATCACCACACGTTCACCTTCATTCAGGCCTGAAATAATCTCGGCTTTACCTTGGCTCATCATGCCGACTGTGACGGCCTTGGCGGTAAAGCTGTCATCGGTTTGTTTGACGATCACGCGGTTTTCTTTACCCGTCTGAATTAAAGCTTCCTGCGGGATCACGAGCACATCTTTATTCGGGCCACCGAATAGCGAGACTTTCGCGAGGGTTTTAGGTCTTAAATCTACGTCGGCATTGTTGAGAACCACTCGTACTCGCAGGCTGCGAGTGACTGGGTCAAGCTCAGGGTAGATATAATCGATCGTGCCTTCGATGCCACTGATATTCATGGCGGGAACGGCAATTTCGGCCTTTTGACCTTTAGCAATCCAGCTTTGCTCATTCTCGAATACGTCGGCAATCACCCATACCTTAGAGAGATCCACTAGGGACATGACTTCGGTCGAAGGCTGAATGTACATGCCATCACGAACGTCGAGGGCTTTAACTATGCCATCCTCTTTGGCGTAGAAAGGTACGCGATACTGGGTTTGATGTGACTCGGCTAATTGTTTGATTTGTCTGTCGTTAAAACCGAGGAAAGATAAGCGTAAACCCGCATTGCGCACCAAATCTTTGTAGCGGCCTTGGCCGTTTGCTTTGGCGGTGTCCATGGCGAGCAGGTAGTCATCTTGGGCGTTAATTAAATCGGGAGAGTAGATCTCGTAGATCAGTTGGTCTTTCTTGACGGTATCCCCCACGGATTTGACCATGAGCTTTTCAATCCAGCCAGTGACGCGGGCATGGATATGGGTGATCTGGCTTTCGTCGTAATCGATTTGACCGACGGTTTCGACAAATTTCCACAGTGTGTCGCGTT
Source organism: Shewanella sp. SM95 (assembly GCF_025653595.1). Classification (NCBI taxonomy): domain Bacteria; kingdom Pseudomonadati; phylum Pseudomonadota; class Gammaproteobacteria; order Alteromonadales; family Shewanellaceae; genus Shewanella; species Shewanella sp. SM95. The sequence goes on along the minus strand of NZ_JAKKSE010000014.1, from coordinate 81,893 downwards.
CAACCTTGGCGACTTTGAGTGCCAGCGCTTGCTGCATACTGCCGGAAACATTGATATTGATTTCTTGGGTATTGCCGCCCGTTTCGACTTTTTCTAAGTTCATGCCGCAGATAGGGCAAGTGCCGGGCACATCGCTGATGATGTGAGCATGCATAGGGCAAACGTACTTGATTGTTGTCACGTGGTTTTGGGCTTTAACTAAGCTGTCGGCCTTAGGTGTTGGGGTATCGAATACCTGGCTCGAAGCTTTCGCTGCCAAGATTTGTCCATGCTCAGAGGCTTGGTGATCTGCGACTTGATGCTGTGCATGCTCGGCCGCAGAGTTTGCGGTATCTTGTTTCTCAACTAAAAACATATTGCACTTAGGGCAGCGACCAGGCTCATGGCTGAGCACTTCGGGATGCATAGGGCAAGTGTAGGTTTTTACTTGATTTAACGAATTATTTTTAGGCGCTGTTGCAGAATTTACTGCAGCTTCGGTCGCCACGGGCTCTTGTGTGCTCGCCAGTTGGGCATGGCTCAACCAAGGCGTACCTAAGAGTAAGCTACTCAAGATCAGTACGGCTTTAGGGGTCTGCTTTTTTACGGTTTTAAATGAATTCATATGCCTCATCTCCAGCCTAGCTTAGTGGTGTTTGTGGGCGTTTTTTGCCGCACCTTCAGCCGGTTTTGCTTCTATTGCCTTTGGCTCTAAGTTCATACCACATTGAGGGCAAGTATCCTCTTTGCTGCCAGTCACTTCAGGGTGCATAGGGCAAACATGGGTATGTGCTTGTTCCTGTGGATTGGCATTGTCGTGTTGATGTGCGTGCGGCGCGGCCGTCGCAAACACGCTTGTGCTGGTCAGCAAGAATGTGATTAAGGCGAGATTAGTTAGTGTTTTCATATTATTCACTCCATCGGATTAACGGCCGAATACGAGCGCATAAACGTCAGTGAGCACAGTGGATCAAAGCGGTTCGCTTCGATAGACGAATTGATGCCACAATTTGGCATTCGGCTCAGTAATCAACGTTTTGCTAGACTCGGGTGCACGATTTAATGATAAGGCACCACAATAAACGGCTAAATAGGGCGTTAGCTTAGGGCTAACAGCATTGTCGTTTTAGCTTGGTCGTTTGGCTTTTTTTAAGGGTTTATTTGCCCAATAAGCACAAAGTAGAGCTAGGCTATCGGTGGTTTAAAGGCCGAAGACAAAGAGATAGAGTGGAAATGAGGCATAGGAGTGGCCATTGCAGTATCGCTCATGCTCACACTTGGCCAGAGGTGTGGGCTGAATAGAGTGCCAGCGACTGAAATCGTCAAACAATGACCACAATCATTTGAACATGATGTGGTGCCATCACAGCAATGCTGTTTCGCGCCGGGAAGCATTTTATCGTTGCAGCAATCCGTGTTGGCCATTGAATGTGAGTCAGAACTGTTCTCCGTGTCCATCTGCATCATTGTAGCGTGGTGCATTTGGGAGGAAACCTCATGATTCATCGCACTCATATCCATAGTGTGTGGCACCATGGCGTGACCATTAGACACGACACTTTGCCCGACGAGTGCGAGTAGAGTGAATATGACTAAAAAATAACGACTGAGTGTGTGATGCATAAGTATTCCAAATGATGAACGGCTCGAGTCTAGCATAGAGGCATTATGCTGTAATGATTTAACTCACATTTCAGCACATGCCTCAGATTAAATATTTAACTCGTCTAAATTAGAAAGCGGGGTTGCTGACTAACATTTTCGCCATCAGTTGGCTGTGGCTTTGCAGTGGATATTCGCCCGCTTTGTCACCATTAATACTGAGTTGAATCGTTGGATATTTAATAAATTGACGCGCTTCAGCTTCAGTCATTATTTTGGGCTGGGTGATTTGGTAGCTATCACTCGCCTTCACATCCAGCACTAAGTAAAGCGGCGCTGATTTAACCCAGTTGCCACTATCATCGGCGCGATAATCAAATATATCCTGATATTTTAGCTCGAGCAGTACTTTCCCTGCGGAGAGTTGGATGGGTTTAAAGGGCGTGGTTGGCACACCATTGATACTGATAACACTGAGCGCATCTGTGCTATTTAAGCTGGCGGCTGTAACTGTGGTGCTACTTAATAAGGCACCGATAACGAAAGTAAGGCCTAGTAAGCTTTTGTTCAATAAAGTGGTTTTCATAATAAACTCCAAAAATTCTCTGTACCTCGTTGCGGTGCGAATATGCAGCGGCGCAATCAAAGGTGTTTAGTCGGTTTTACGTTGTAAAAAACGAAAGACGTTACAGTGAATTGGAGTTAGGAGGCGGTGTGGTGAGCCCGAGGTCGGCAGTTTGCATCGCCCAGCCTTGTATGGCAATACGCTTGCTTGCTGGGTTGGCGAAGGCCAGTTCTAGCACTGCAGGCTCAAGGTAAAGTGATGATAGGCAATGGGTTTGACAATGACTTGTCATACTATCTTGGCAGTGTTGCAAGCAATCGGATGCAGAACAATCTGGCATGGTGCAGTTCATTTCTGCATCCATCATCAGCATGGTTTGACTGCTGTGGCCATTGGTGTTGGCTGAAGTTGGCATAGCACTCACTATCGCCGATTGGGCGATTAGCGAAAATAACACTGCTATGGTGATCCAAAATTTAGCCATGATAACTCTGAAAATTGATTGCTTACCCTTAGAGACCTTAGTTAGCCCAATAAAGTTTCATATACGATTCAAATTTTAATTTTTAATGATTTATTTCTCCGCCTACTTCAATAATTAAACAAAACATCGACTGGATCACATTTCTATTTTCTAGAAATGATTTCAATAGTGATTGATTCTCAAAGGGGAAATCTCATCGCGATAATCGGTAACTTGCGATTATCGGGTGATTGCATTAGCTTTAGTTAAAGTGCATCACAGTTCAGCTAGCGGTTTTTACCAAATGACGTCCAAATAGTTAGAGCTAAGTCTCATTTTGCGCTTTTAAGGTTAATTTAATCAGCAAATTTCGGCTTAAAATCAAATTTCTAATAAATGAAAGAGCATAAACTAGTCTTATAAAAACTAATTTTGACAATTTTGGAGATAGAGTGATGAACTGGCGTGCACTATTTAAACCTAGCGCGAAATATTCAATCCTGGCGCTACTGGTCGTCGGTATTGTAGTGGGTGTTGTGGGATACTTTACCACTCAACAAACATTACACGCGACCAGTACAGATGAGTTCTGTATGTCTTGCCATAGCAATCATTCGCTGAAGGATGAAGTGTTGGCTTCTGCCCATGGCGGCGGCAAAGCGGGGATTACGGTTCAGTGTCAAGACTGTCACTTACCCCATGGTCCAGTCGATTATTTGATCAAAAAAATCATCGTATCTAAAGATTTATATGGTTTCATGACAATTGATGGCTTTAACACTCAAGCCTGGTTAGATGAAAATCGTAAAGAACAAGCGGATAAAGCGCTGAACTATTTCCGTGCGAACGATTCTGCTAACTGTCAGCATTGCCACACTCGTATTTACGAGAATCAGCCAGAAACTATGAGTAAAATGGCTGTAAGAATGCACTCAAATAACTTCAAGAAAGAACCTGACGCGAGAAAGACCTGTGTTGACTGCCATAAAGGCGTAGCACACCCATATCCAAAAGGATAAGGTTTAGCGATTCAGTTTCTTAATTGATAGCCATTAAAAAGCCCTCAATAGAGGGCTTTTTGCTGTCTGTGTGCTCGGTTAATTCGCTTGAGTCATCACCCGTTGTCGATAAGCTAACAGGCTGAAAATTCCGAAGATAAACACTTGTAGATAATCTTGTTTCGTTAATGGTAGTAAGGTCTTAAACAGCATGTGGAAAATCGCGACTTGGAAGCAATGCATCATGCAGGTAATGGCAAACAGGATATTTAAAGTAATCGCCACATTGCCTTCAAAGGGGATGACTAAGTTGTAGGCCATCATCAACCATGCAATCAGAGTGATGGCTTTACCTAAGTTAATCAATAAGGGCATGGTTTTCATCTTCGATGGGCTCAACAGTGGTTTCTGAGTGATATTGATATAAACGGTAGCTCACTTGCCCTGCATTCTTTTCTTTTAAGGCGTGCCAGCGCGAAGGGATAGCAAGTTGCGGCAATTCAGACTCGATTTCAACATAAATCAGCGCACCATCATTAAGCCAACCTTGAGAATCTAGCAGTTGAATCGTCTTTTCTGCCAATCCCTTACGAAAGGGGGGATCGATAAATACCACATCGAAACCTTGCTCGCAGCCCCTTTGCAGTACCACTAACGTATCAGCATTGAGCACTTCGGCCTTATCGCATTTAAGGGTTTGCAGATTTTCTTTTAATTGCATGGCTGCGCCGCGTTGCAACTCAATAATTTTGGCGAAACTGGCATAGCGAGACAAGGCTTCGAGAGCTAAAGCGCCGCTACCGCCAAAACAGTCGAGTACTCGTGCATTGACTAAATTATTAGCCAGCCAGTTAAAGAGTGTTTCGCGAACCCTGTCTGTCGTTGGGCGTAAACCTTCGAGATCTTGGATAGGTAGACGACGCGAGCGCCATTGGCCTGCGATGATCCGCACTTGTCCACTGCCGGGTTTATTTTTGGCTGTTTGACCCTTGGTCACATTATTTTTGACCGTTCGATGATTAACCAAAGTGCCCCCGTGATTTTGCCTGAAGAAAGAAAGTGGTAGACTGTGCCACCTTAATAAAGGCCGCTATTTTATATCAAAGTCTCACTAAAAGGTGAGAAGGCTAACTGAGCTTAGCTAATTGCCGACTTTTTGGGCGTAATTGCCGAGGCAATCTGGTATAACATCAGGGTCTTATTCAAAATTCAATACTGAAGTAGAGCGCTGGAATCACACATGGCAAAGAAAGGTTTTTTCTCTTGGTTTCGTAAAGATAAGTCACAAGATGAGGTCGTCGCTGAAACGCCAGTTGTTACTCCAACACAAGATACTGATGCAGCACAGCGTTTAGCGCAGGAACAAGTAGAGGCACAAGGAGTCATCGAGGCCGAAGCTCATGCTGAAAAACAGGCTGCAGAACAGTTAGCGGCCGAACAAACACATGCAAAAGCCGAAGCCGAGCAATTCGCCCTTGAGCATGCCCGAATCGAATCGTTGCATTTTGCTAATCAGCAAGCTGAAGCGACACGTTTGGCTGCTGAACAACTTAGTGCACAAAAGCATGCTGCAGAGAAGTTAGCCGAAGCACAGTTAGAAGCAGAGCAACGCATTGCAGAACAATTGGCAGCACAGCAGTTAGCGGTTGAGCAAGCCGCCGCAGAGCAATTAGCTCAAGCAGAGGCCTCGCGTGTAGTTGCCGCTCAGCTAGAAGCAGAATTACGCGCAGCGGAACAAGCTGAACTTGCCCGTTTGGCCGCCGAACAGCATGCCGCTGAAGCCTTAGCGGCAGAACAACTCGCTAGCGAAGCACTAGCACGTGAGCAAGCAGAGGCTTTAGTTCAGCAACAAGCTGAAACTGAGCAAGCTGTTATAGCCGTTGCTGAATTGCAACCTGAGCCGCAGGCTAGACCCGTTAAGGAAGGGCTCTTTGCTCGCCTGAAACGTGGCTTAATGCGTACCAGCGAGAATATCGGCAGTGGTTTTATCGGCCTATTTCGCGGCAAGAAAATCGATGACGATCTGTTTGAAGAACTCGAAGAGCAATTATTAATCGCTGACGTTGGTGTCGAAACCACTACGCGATTAATCAAGAATTTGACAGAGCATGCCTCACGTAAGCAGCTTAAAGATGCCGAAGCTTTATATGAATTACTGCGGGATGAGTTGCAAAAAACACTCGATCCTGTCGCTATCCCGTTAGTGCCAGACAATGCTAATGGCCCATTTGTTATCTTAATGGTTGGCGTTAATGGCGTGGGTAAAACCACCACTATTGGCAAATTAGCCAAACAATATCAGAGCCAAGGTAAGTCAGTGATGTTAGCCGCGGGCGATACCTTCCGTGCTGCAGCGGTTGAGCAGCTACAGGTTTGGGGTCAACGTAATGATATTACCGTGATTGCCCAGCATACTGGTGCCGATAGTGCCTCTGTGTTGTTCGATGCTTTGCAAGCGGCCAAGGCGCGTAAAGTGGATGTATTGATTGCCGACACTGCTGGTCGTTTACAGAACAAAGCGCACTTGATGGAAGAATTGAAGAAAGTCGTGCGAGTGATGAAGAAACTCGACCCAGATACGCCACATGAGGTCATGCTGACATTAGATGCGAGCACAGGGCAAAACGCGATTAGCCAAGCACAATTATTCCAGGAAGCCGTAGGTGTAACGGGTATTACCATCAGTAAGTTAGATGGAACGGCTAAGGGCGGCGTGGTATTTGCGATTGCTGATAAGTTTAATATTCCGATCCGTTACATAGGTGTGGGTGAGCAAATTGATGATTTGCGTACCTTCAATTCGAAAGAATTTATCGATGCCTTGTTCACTCAAGAAAAAGCGGATAGCTAATTTATGATTGATTTTCAGCAGGTCAGTAAGATTTATCCTGGCGGCCAAATGGCGCTGGAGGATGTGAATTTTCATCTACAGCAAGGTGAAATGGCATTTTTAACCGGCCACTCGGGGGCGGGTAAAAGTACGCTGTTGAAATTAATCACGGTAATCGAGCGGGCAACAACGGGGCGCGTCGCGATTAACGGTCACGATATTGCCAAAGTCAGCCCTAAACATGTGCCTTATTTGCGCCGCAATATCGGGATGATTTTCCAGAACCATCACCTATTGATGGACCGAAGTGTGTTCGACAATGTGGCTTTACCGCTAGTGATTGAGGGATTCTCACACGGTGAAATCCGTAAGCGTGTTGCGGGTGCGCTCGATATGGTAGGTTTATATGGCAAGGAGCGGCATAATCCAATTATGTTGTCCGGCGGTGAGCAGCAACGTGTTGGCATTGCCCGTGCGATTGTGAATAAACCGCCTTTACTGCTCGCCGATGAGCCTACGGGTAACTTAGATCCTAAATTATCTATGGATATTTTGCGTCTGTTTGAAACCTTTAATGATGCGGGAACCAGCGTATTAATTGCCACCCATGATTTAGGTCTTATCGCACGAATGAAATATCGCACTTTTACCCTCAAACAGGGCCGTATGTTAGGTGCACAAGAGTTGCATCCTAATGTGCACACTCGCAGTGCACCGACGAATAGAGGTGAAGGGCAATGAGCGATAGCGCAAAATTAACTCGCAGCAAGCTGCCTCTGTCTGGTCGGATTGTGATGTTTTTTATTCGCCATGCGCAGCAAGCAATGGCGAGCATGGGAGAGCTCTGGCGCAACCCAATATCCTCTGTGATGACCATGGCTGTCTTAGGTGTGAGCCTAAGTCTGCCTGCAGCATTGCAAGTGTTAGTTAAAAATGCCGAGACCATTACCAGTTCCTGGAACAGCGCGGCAGAGATCTCCTTGTTTATCGACGATAATCGTAGTGAACAAACGATTCAGAGCCTGCTGACTCGCATTCGGACATATCCCGAAGTGGATAAAGTGCAATATATTGATAAAAATCAAGCGCTAGAAGAATTCCAACGCTTATCTGGGTTTGGTGAGGCCTTGGCCTATTTAGATAAAAATCCTTTGCCCGCGGTCATTACCGTTACGCCTACGCCACGTTACTCAACGCCGGTGGGCGCCCGTGAACTCTTAACTAAACTAGAGCGCGAGCCTGAGATTAGCTTTGGCCGTTTAGATATCGAATGGTTAGAACGGTTACAGGCGGTAGTGCGTCTACTCGAACGTACTGTGATGGCGATTGCTGCATTACTTGTGCTGGCTGTGGTCTTAGTGATAGGTAATACGATTCGCTTAGCGATTATGAATCGGCGCAGCGAAATTGAAGTGATGAAGCTCGTCGGGGCAACCGAAGCCTTTATCCAGCGCCCATTTCTCTACACTGGGATTTGGTACGGGGTGATTGGCGGCATATTGGCTTGGCTTATCATCAACTTATTAGTGTGGTATCTCGATTCCGCCCTTGCCGAACTTTTAGGCTTGTATGGCAGCCAGCTTGAAATGAAATCACTCACTTTTATTGAACTGCTGCAATTGGTTGGACTCGCCTCATTTTTAGGTTGGTTAGGTTCGTATTTGTCTGTACGTCAGCATTTACGGTCGATTGAACCTTCATAATAATCAGTCGATTAAACTAAAAAAAGTGACGAAAAAAATGCTGAGTAATGAACTTTTGTTCACTTGCAATGTCTACTTCAGCGAGGTAAAAAGGGTATCTGCAAACGAGCTGAGGTTGACATACTCTGTCAATTAGCCGATAGTTCGTGAGCTTATTCTTAGGGTATTTTGTTGTTGAACCTAAGAATGCACTCGTTAAGTAGTCTGATAAATGTAGGAGAGCGAATGACCTTTCAAACGCAATCAATGGCACTGACAGTCCCACAGGGCGCCAGTAGTCTAGAAGCTTATATCCATTCAGTGACTAGCATCAGCATGCTGGACGCTGAGGCTGAGTATGAGTTAGCCAAGCGTTTACAGGAAACTGGTGATCTACAAGCTGCGAAGCAACTGATTATGTCGCACTTACGTTTTGTAGTGCACGTTGCTAAAGGCTATTCAGGCTATGGTTTGCCACAGGCAGACCTGATCCAAGAGGGCAACATAGGCTTGATGAAAGCGGTTAAACGCTTCGATCCCGATGTTGGCGTGCGTCTTGTGTCTTTTGCTGTGCACTGGATCAAAGCTGAAATTCATGAATATGTGCTGAAAAACTGGCGCATTGTTAAAGTCGCGACCACTAAAGCACAACGTAAGTTGTTCTTTAATATCCGTAAAGCGAAAAAACGCTTAGGTTGGTTTAGCGATGCAGAAGTCACTATGGTGGCTGAGAATTTAGGTGTGTCTAAGGCCGATGTGACCGAAATGGAATCACGTATGGCTGCGCAAGATCCGGCATTTGATTTAACCAATGATCAAGACGAGGAGCATGATTTTGCCCCAGTCCATTATTTGGAAGATCATTCATCGGATTTAGCGGAAAATATTGAAAACGACAACTGGGAATCCAATGCTCAAGGTCGTTTATTATCGGCCATCAAAACCCTAGATGAACGTAGCCAGCATATTCTGCGCGCTCGTTGGTTAGATGACGATAAAACCACACTGCAAGAACTTGCAGAGACTTATCAAGTGTCGGCCGAACGTATTCGCCAACTTGAGAAAAATGCCATGAACAAGCTAAAAGCTTGTATGGAAGCCTAAGTCACATCACGTGTAAAATGATTGTAACTTAACCATAAAAAAACCTGCTGCGGCAGGTTTTTTTATGGGTGAAATTTGGCTTGATGACGTTGATGATAAATCAGTGTTTAACAAGATGAGCTATCAAGGCTTTTCTATTTACTTTCAGCCCTGCCTGCTCATGATTTTCTGGCCATACATAATACTGTCTTGGGCGTTTGAAGCGGGCGATTTTGTTGGCAAGGAACAGTTCGAGCGTATTTGTAATCGACTCTGGATGGTGGGTTAAACTGCCGCGAATGATGGCGGCAGGGAGATTACCAAATTGTACATCTGGTATGGCGAAAACGATTACATCGTCTATTTGTGGGTGCTGTTTAAGCGCGGCTTCGATTTCTTCTGGCTGGATGTTTTCGCCGCCGCAGATAAACATATTATCGACGCGGCCAAGAATGCGAAGATTACCATTTTCGTCCCATTCGCCCATGTCTTTGGTGTAAAACCAGCCGTCTTGTTCAACGCACTTTTGTATTCCATCCGCGGTGAGATAGCCCATAAACAGGCATTCACCGCGCACCCAAATTACACCGTCTTCGATTTTGAGCTCACGTTTGGGGAGTAGTTTGCCACTGCTGCCGTCGCTTAAAGCGTGACCTGTGGTGATCTGCGAGCCCATTTCCGTCATGCCGTAACTGGTGTAACTGGCGATATTGCGTTGCTTAAGTTGTTGGAGTAAGTCGATTGAGACTGCGCCGCCACCAAGTAATAAGGCTTTGATACTTTTAAGCTTGCTGCTCGTATCGGCGAGTAACTTGCTCAGTTGTGTGGGAACGAGAGATATGTGAGTCAACTGTTCTTGGTCAATCTGCTGACCAAGGCTAAGCGCTTGATCTGGTATGACAACACTGGCACCGACTAAGGCACAGCGGTTTAATATCGCAAGACCGCCAATATGGAATAAGGGCAAGGAGAGTAGCCAGGCATCACCTTGTTCGAGTGGGATTAAGCTGCGTGCACCTTCGGCATTGGCAATATGATTCGCTAAGCAATGCACCGCCGCTTTGGGAAAGCCACTAGAGCCTGAAGTTAAAATCACATTAGCTGGACGAGTAAAGTCGACAGGCTGGGCTAAGTCACTGCTAATGCGATTAAAATTTAAGCGCAAGTGATGACAATTCTGTAGTTCACAAACCTCAGCACTCCAAACATAGCGGATCTGATGTTCATTAATTAAGTCTTGGATCTGCGCGAGGGGGAAACGGGGCGAGATAGGAAAAAAGATTACTCCTATATCGATGCAGGCCCAATAGAGACAAATCATCTCGAGATTATTGCTAGCAATACAGGCGAGCGGTTCCCCCTTTGAGACCCCCGCAGCGCTTAGCTGCTGAGCCAGTGCGATAACGCGCTGGCTAAGCTCTGAGTAATTAATGTCTTGCCCCGCCAACTTGATGGCTGTCTGCTGTGGAAACGCAAGCGCAGCTTGGTGCACGGGTGACAGTGCAAGCGGTTTTGATAGGCTGGCATTAGACAAACTCGTTTCCCTCACTTTTGGCTGTATCATCATTTTGTTGCATTGAATCAATGGCGTGCAGTGCAATTGGCTCAAGTTGCGCGAGTGTGAGGCAGTATTTTTTACCCGATGACATGATTAAATCTTGGCTAAAGGCGCTGAGGGTATCGAGCCCAGGGATTTCATCCGAAGTGAGAATCGCGGCTAAATGAGTCAGATCATTAATGCCTAAACTGCTCTCTAGACTCGAACTGATAATGCAACGTACGCCATAGCTTTGCGCCGTATCGATTAAATTAGCTAGCTTTTCGATACTGCCGAGCAGCATAGGCTTGATGACAAGCGCAGTCAGACCATTTTGCATTACAAACTGGTATTCTGGATCGTTGAGCGATTCATCGAGGGCGTAGGGTATACCAATTGCTTGATAAAATTCATGATTATCATGAGGATTCAGGCAAGGTTCCTCAATGTACTCTATGGTCTCTAGGGGTAAGCAAGCGGCAAATTCGATTGCTTGCTCAAGTGTAAACCCTCGGTTCGCATCCAAACGCAATTTGAGATCGGGGCGGGTACGTAAAATGCCATAAATCAGGCTTAGTTCATCTTCGATTGAAGTTTGCGCGACTTTGACTTTAACCGAGCGAACATTCCTGCCAAGGGCGGCAATTTTGCTATCGAGCAAGTCTTTGCTGGCATCCGTTGGATGATAAATCAAAGGGACTGTGGCCGTTTGTGGACGGATGGCATCGAGTTTGCCCATTAACTTGGCATGTAACAGACTTAAACCAAAGGCCAAAGAAGGGTAAGGGCTTTGCTCGGCGCATTCCAGCAATGTATCAATATGCTGACCGCAGAGTTGGGGTAATAATCCAGTCAAAGCCGTTTGCACTTGAGTGAGTGTTTCACGGCTGAACCCCATCAAGGCTTGTTCATCGACATCTATGCCAGAGAGTGGGGCAATTTCAACTTCGACTTGTCTATGCTCGCCACCAACATTAGCACTGGCTTGTAGTACTAATCCCGCTCTGTGATCGATACGTTGCTTGCCGACGGGCAATAATACGTCGAGCGGTAGTCGATATTGATACAGGTTAAGCGAAGTTAATATCATATATTTCCTACATTTTAATTCTGTCATTACCCTAGCAACTTCACTATTTTTGAGGTTAATGCCTCGGGAGCGGCTTGGTGTATGTTGTGGCCGGCGCCGTGAATACTATGGACGAGGATGGGCGCGTGTAATTGCCACTCTTGGGCGAGGGCGTGGAACTTAGCATCTTGGTTGCCCGCAAAGAAATGGCACTCACAGGTAAGCTGCAAAGGTACATCCCACATCGATGCTTGGTGTGCGAGTGAGGTGGCTATGAATACCTCTTTAAGCCGCAGTTTAGGATGCAGATCTAATGCTGCAGAACGATGCTCTATTAAGGTTTTTCGTTTGGTAGCCGTCATATCGGCAAATACGGGCTGCTGATACCACAAGCTTAAAAAGTCTTTGCTATTCAGATGCAGTAAACGCTCGGCCCACTGGGTATCATTTTTGATTCTGGCAAGTTTTTCTTGCGGGTCTGTAAGTCCAGGATGGCAGGATTCGAGGTTTAGGCTCAGTAGTCTTTCTGGATAGGCTTTGGCAAGGTGCAGAGCAATACGACCACCGAGAGAATAACCGTAGAGATGGAATTGACCAATATGAAGGCCATTCAGGTGTGCCAACACATCTTCAACACATTGGTTAAATCCATCTAATTCGGTTGGCTTCAACTCCCTTTGGTTATCCCCATGGCCCGGCAGGTCTAAGCAAATACAGTGAAAGTGCTGGCTTAGCGCAGGCATTAACGGCAACCAGTCGGCCTTAGTGCCTAAAAATCCATGCAGTAGCACTAAGGTCGGTAGTGAAGAATTACCGTAACGGGCCATGGTTGGCATTAGCTTTGTTTCACCCACAAGTTGAGCTCGGCGATTTGGTCGCTGGCTTGTGTTTGACTTACATTGACTTCAATGATCGAAGCCCCCTGAAAATCCAGCGCTTCATTATAGCTATCTTGAAAATCGGCTAAATTATCCACTTGATTATAGGGCAAATTAAACATAGCTGCGGCGTAGCCAAATTCTAAACCGTGGCTGAGTCGATAATAATCGCTACGGACTTGTTCATTGGGAACGGGCAATAAGTTGAAGATGTTACCGCCATCGTTATTGAGGATCACGATCACTAGCGGGCTGGTTAAGCCTTTAGCGATGGCCAGCGAGTTAAGATCGTGCAGTTGTGATAAATCACCGATGATTAAACTCGTGGGTTTGCCTTCATGGGCCGCAATACCGCAGGCGGTGGCGAGTAATCCGTCAATACCCGATGCGCCACGATTAGTATAAGTGGTTGCCGTACAACAACTGACAGGGGCATACATGTCGTACAAGCGTACAGGCAGGCTGTTGCCGATAAAAAGCTGCTGTTCTAGCGGACGAGTATTGGCGATGGCGCGCACAACTTGTGCTTCACCAAACTCCCCTTGGTCGATATTGCGCACAAATAAGTTATGCAATTCATCGTTATAGGTGATTAGGGTATTCGCCCAGTTTGCCGAGGATGAGCGATACCAATTTAAGGCTGCAAACTGCTGTGCATTCGCGTGCCAAATGTGTTTAGCATTGTGGCTAGGGTCAAGCCTGTCTTGTTCTGGTAAAACCTGCCAATAGCTGTGCCAATTTTGCTCGGCGAGATAACCTATCAAGCGTTTTGATAATAAACGGCCGCCGAATACGAGTACACGATCCGCTTCCTGCAATAGATTGCGCGCCTTTGGATGTTGCAACAGTTGATCAATATTACCTATTGCCGCGGGATGCTGACGCAGTTGCGACTGGGCATCGGTAAGTAATGGCCAGCCGATTTTTTGCGATAGGGCAATGAGCTGTTGTGGATCTTGTTCAGGCGTGAGAGTACCGACAACGATCACCCCTTTACCGTGGACGAACCGCATAATGGCATCGTCACTTGGGCTGCTCACCTGTTTGCTCTTGCCGTATTGGGTATACGGACGTGCGAGCTGTAGCCAAGTTTGCAATGGTTTGAGGTAAGGTGATTCGGCATCGAGAATCGCGCCACTGAGTTCACTCGGATACAAGGGCTCACGGTACATGCAGTTGATGTGCACTGGGCGAGTTTGATTCGCCACCGCTTCATCCACTGTGGTAAGCAACGCCTGCGGTGCGATATGTGTATCCGGTGTTGGCAAATTCACTTGGGTGGCGTAATTCGCAAAAATTCCCTGTTGGACTATGGCTTGATTAGCACCGCAGCCGAGTAATTCTGGCGGACGATCGCCACTTAAGACGATTAAAGGTACATGGGTCAGCCACGCCTCCACAATGGCGGGGTACAAGTTGGCGACTGCTGTGCCTGAGGTCGTAATGATGGCGACCGGTGCGCGGCTGGCTTTGGCTAGACCTAAGGCCATAAAGCCGAGCCCACGCTCGTCGAAATGTAAGTGACGCTGGAGTTTAGTTTGCTGGGCGGCGGCGAGGGTTAACGGTGTTGAGCGCGAGCCCGGCGCCATACACACATGTTGCACGCCAAGACGTGCTAACTCCTCAAGAATAAGGGCGCCCCAAATAAGATTAAGAGTGGCTGTATTTTCGGTCCGCATAGCTGAATCTATTAGGATAAAGATGGGCTTAGTGTAACGTGTTTATGCTCCAAGATGTATGCTTGGTTTAACAATTCTCGAGTGGATCGCATGGGGGCTGAGGTGGAGCCTAAGCTAAGGCAGAGGATGCCTATCACCTCGTGTATCGGTGGTTTGTTGTTTGGATATGTTGAGCTATTGCTTGGCTAGATAATACGATCGACGATTTTTTTAATCTCTCCGCTTAACCATTTCAAGTCCTCATTGATTGCATTAGGCTGATTTTTTTGCACTAAGAAAATCGTTGGCGTTTCTGTATCTGCATATAAACGTTCTGCTTCATACTGCGATAGTTGACACGTATGCAGTTCAGGAATATCACTCACCATTTCGTAAACTATCCGATAAGGCAATAGGGAGACTGCATTACTTTCGCCTAGATATTCAAACAAACTTGAAATACTGGTAATGGTAATTTCAGTATTGAGTTTAATGCCATTCGTTATGCAAAACTCTTGGTATGGACTCAATTTGGTGCTGGGATTACCAAGATCCGTATTGACATAGGGGTATTCCGCAATCGTTTCTAGGGTGATTTCCCGTTTAAAAATAGGATGATGTCTGCTAGCAATCAGGTAGAGTTTGTCCATACGTTGCAATTCAGTCGTTAGCAGTTTATCGCCGAAGGCGGCAACATCGGCAGCACTTTTATTGCAACAAATACCTAGGGTTGTATCACCATTAATAATGTCTTGAGTCGTATGCATAGACCAAGGGTTTATATTAATGTGCATGGGTTTTTGCTCTTCTTTAATAGCCTGCATCAAGGCTTTAGGAAAGGTGTAGGCAATTAATCCTGGCGCTGCAATTTCGACATGTGTCTTAACTTGGCGAGTGTTTGCTATTCTGGCTTTTTGAAACTTATCAGTACACTCAATTGCTTCTTTTGCAATTGGATATAAATGAGTAGCAAACTCATTTGGGAATAAGCCATATTTACGACGAATAAATAACTCATCACCAAAAATTTCCCGTAGATTTTTAAGGCTACGGCTGATTTTAGGGGCTGGAATGTCTAGCGCTTTCGATACATAGGTTGCTGACTTGTTCTCATATAATGAAACAAGTATTTTTAAACTCAGAATATCGAGGCCATCCATGTTACTAATGTGCATTTTTTATATTCCTTAATATTGAGCAAATACTTAAATCAATGCCTAATTATGGTGCTAATTAATAATTTTAATGTGAAACTAATCCCAAGTTTTGGATCTAGATTTTATCTATGTGTATCAAAGGTTTTTTTGTTTTATTTTTAATATTTAAAATGGTTTTTCATAAAATTTAAAATTTCAAAAACTGATATTTGCATATTTAAAATGCAAATACTGAATTATCAAGTATCAATATTTGTATTTAAGATTTACATAATTTTGCAATGTGACGCGCCATGTAAATCATTGTTTATATTTAAGTTGTTATTTGCAAGTGTGACATGTGTCAAGAAAAGATAAGTGTTTTCAAATAATACTAAAGTTGCTTTAAAGGAGATAACAAAAAATAAATTAGTTTTTGGAGGCGTGTATGAATACTTCAGTCATTCTCAGCTATGCGTTTATGTACTTCGTACTATTCGTAGCAGTACCATTCGTGTTTGTGATGTTTGTCATGACTTGCATTAAGTTTTTTAAAGCAGGTCCTGATGAAGCCGCACATCATGAGATGAAACTTAAACCAGTATTGTTTGATAAACAAAGCTTCAATTTTTTTAAATCATTAAAAACAGTTGTTGAAGGTAAATACGATGTTTGTTGTAACGTGCCATTAGACACTGTATTTGAGATGGACAAACATGATACGGAATTAAATCATGAATGCCGACTCGATTATGTATTGATCGACCATGATTCATCTGAAGTGAAAATGGTTATCAGTGATTTTGGCAAAGAAACTAACTCACCACTGAAAAAACTGTTTAGCAAGTTCAATATCAGTTTCATTGAAATGAACCAGCATAAACAGTGGGATACTCAGAGTCTTAAGCAAGCCTTGGCTGTGTGATCTTGACCGTCGGGTTCGGAATTATCCGAACTCGACCCCTTCTTTACCTTCCTACGGATAAATGTGAGGACTTCCTATGTCCAAAAGACAATGGCTGTGGTCGTTACGCTTAGGTGCTGCTGCGTTGCTTTTAAGCTTTTCTGCAATGAGTGCTGAGCCAGCCAATCAAATTAACAGTGATGCTTGTATGAAGTGTCACAAGCGTAATGGTCAAATGTTAGGGCATCATGGTCAAGATGCGATGAAAATGAGCTGTTCTTCCTGTCATGGAGAAAAGGGCGATCACCCTAAGAAACCGAATGATATGGTGGTCTTTGGTATGGAAGAATCGTCGGATCTGACGGTTCAGCTGAGAGTGTGTCAGAAATGTCATACCAAGAAAAAACTCAGTGGTGCAGATTGGACGCATAACGTACATGCTCAAAAAGTGCCTTGTGCCGCCTGCCATAAATTACATAGCCCAACGGATCCAATGGCGGATATGACGCCGAAGGTTCGCAGTGAGCTATGTCGCAGTTGCCACACTGGCAAGCAGGAGTAAGGTTATGGAAAATTCAAAAAGAAGATTTCTAAAAGGCACCTGTGCCTTATTTGCCGGCGCTACAGGTGCATCATTACTCGCCACAGTGAATGCATCGGATAGTGTTAAAGCAGAACCTGATGTCAAATATGCACTTATTCATGATGAAACTAAGTGTATAGGTTGCCAAGCGTGTGAGGTGGCTTGTCGTGAAGTGAATAATGTACCCGAAGGTGTGTCTAGGCTTCAAATTAAGCAAGCGGGTCCCTTTGGCGAATACCCTAATCAGTTTTATCACTTTAGTCGCAAGTCTTGTCAGCATTGTGAAGACGCGCCCTGTGTAAATGTATGTCCAACTGGAGCTGCATTTATTGATAAAGAAACGGGTATCGTTTCTGTCGATGCATGGAAATGCGTAGGTTGCCAATACTGTATTGCAGCTTGTCCTTATCAAGTCCGTTTTATTAATCCTGTCACCCATGCGGCGGATAAGTGTGATTTCTGCCGAGAAACTAACCTAGCTCAAGGTAAACAACCTGCCTGTGTTGCTGCTTGTCCAACAAAGGCACTCGTGTTCGGTAATTTAAAAGATCCGACTTCTGAGGTTGTTCAAGTTCTGCGGTCTAATCCAACCCAGCGCACTAAGGTTGATCTTGGAACGAGACCTAAATTGTTCCGTATCGTTGCAAAATCAGGGGAGGTGATACTATGAGTGCCCTACATTTTGATACCTTAGTGTGGCATTGGCCGATTGCAATTTACCTGTTTTTAGCGGGTGTATCTGCGGGAGCCATGTTCTTCGCCGTACTGTTGAAACATTTTGTTTTGAAGCAAAACGCCTATCAGTCTGGTTTTGTGCGAGCCGCTTGTATTGTCGCGCCTGTCGCTGTGATGGCCGGGTTAGGGATATTGGTCGCAGACTTAACTAAACCTCTCGATTTTTGGAAGATTTTGGTGTTCTACAACCCTAAATCTGTCATGTCGATGGGCGTGCTTATTCTGCTGATTTACCAAGTGTTTATGTTTATGTGGATTGGTTTGACTTTCCGTAAACCTGTTGATGCTTGGTGTGAAACACGCTTTCCTATTGTGCTTAAGTTGACCGCATTATTGGCTCGATTTGAAGCGACAATTACAGGATTGCTCGTGATTCTATCCTTGGCATTGGGCGCGTATACAGGCTTCCTGCTCTCGGCCTTGCCAGGCTATCCCATGCTTAAAAATCCTGTGTTACCTCTGCTGTTTTTGGCATCTGGTTTGTCTTCCGGTGCGGCATCATCTTTACTCGGTGGCGTGTTGATGAATGGCAAACCTAATGACAAAGAGGTGCACTTTATCCACAAGGTTGAAATCCCACTGATTTTAGTTGAAATCGTGCTGATTTTTACCTTCTTTATGGGCTTAGTGCTAACAGGTGGGCAGAGTAAAATAGCCGCCTTTAATGCCTTAGGGTATGGCTTCTGGGGATGGATTTTCTGGCTTGGTATTATTGGACTCGGTTTGTCTGGACCATTGGCGATGAATCTGTTTATGACGGCGACATCTAAACGGAAATGGGCCTATGTGGCGGGGACGGCTTGCTTGAGCTTGATCGGGGTATTACTGCTACGTAACTTCATACTCTATACAGGACAAATGACGATTGCTTAAGGCGTACCGTTAATTAATGACGAAAAAATCATAATAATCAATGGAATCGACGGATCGCGGAAACAATGTCAAAGGAAAACATTGTAGATGAGGCCCTTGCGGCGCTGGCTGAGCTCTCAAGGGTTAAGTCTAGCCGCGGTTGGTTGTGTAACAGGGAGGTCGCTGGGCAAGGATGCCATATTTTACACTTCAATATTTTGCCCTGCCTCCAAACGGGCCTCGCCACCTTATTCCTAAGGGTGGCGTTTCTTGTTTTAGGGAGGCACGATTTACTCGCCGAGGTTATTAATCCATTCACTCATTACCACATGGGTTTTGATCTTGATGATGTCAGTGTGAGTGTCGATATACTCACGGATCTCATGCAGGCGGCGCATCGAGGGCGCATGCACGTACACGAGTAAATCCATATCACCAGAAATACCACGGCAGGTAATTACTTCGGGGATCGCTTGGAATACGTGTACCACGTCGGCGCAACGTGGACATTGATGCTGGATTTCGAAATAAGCCGATACTCCTTCTTTTTGCGACTCACTCAAGAGCACTTGATAGCCACGGATCACTCCAGTTTGTTCGAGCTTTTTTATGCGCTCGGCAACCGCACTACGGGATAGATTTACCTGTTCGGCGATATTCGACACGCTCTGGCGCGCATCCTGACGCAAACTATGAATGATGGCCGTATCGAATTTATCCAAGGGTGACTCCAGTGAAAATGGCTATATTGAATCTGTGTGTTATTTTGCCATTGGTTTGAATAACCACAGAATTTGCTGAGTATTTTTGCTTAAAATTTTACCAAAATTTAAGCTGGCCGTCATTTTGATGGAAATAACGTTATTTGCCGCGATTTTGCCGGTATTGGACGTGGAGAACACTGAAATTAACGGCAGATTGTAGGGCGAAATCTCATTATACTGACAGCTCAAAAACCACAGAATATTAACAGATGAATTCAAATAGCGGAACTATAGGTCGTTGGCAAGGTGCGGGTTTAATGGCGACCACTTTGCTCGGTACAGGGGTATTTATTTTGCCTCAGATGACTATTGAAAAAGCGCATTCTGGCGCCTTAGTCGCATGGATCTTGTTAACCTTGGCCATTATTCCAGTGGCACTTGTCTTTGGTCGTTTAGCGAGTGTATTTCCCCATGCCGCAGGCCCCGCTTACTTTGTCGAAAAAGCCTTTGGTCGCACTGCTGGTCGAACAATTGGACTGATCTTTTTACTGGTTGTGCCCATGGGGGCACCGGCCGCGATTTTGATGACCTTTCAGTTTGTGAATGCCTTAATCCCGATATCGGGTTGGTCCAAGGTTGGTGTTGAAATACTCGTGATTTTTGGCTTGTTTCTGATTAATTTAAGAGGCATCCAAGTGTCGGCTAAGCTGCAATTTGGCCTGACACTTTGCATAGTCGCCGTTGTTGTGGTCTTGTTTGGTGCGAGTAGTTTTCAGCAAGGTCATCTCACGACACTTGCTAGCCATGGTATGCCTGAAATGCCGACCGTGATGATTGCCGCTGGCATCGCTTTTTGGAGTTTCTTGGGTATAGAAGCTATGACCCATCTTGCCGATGATTTTCGTCGTCCGCAGCAGGATATGATCCCCGCTATGATGATGGGCACAGTGCTGGTGGGCGTGATTTATGTGGCTTGTACACTTTTATTGCTATTAGTGCCGACAGATAAAAGTGTCGCCATGATCGGCGTGTTTGACCAACTACTCGGTGGTTACGGCGCACAAGTGATTGGTGTGTTAGGTATTGCAAGTGGATTGGCAACCGTTAACGTGTATGCGGCCAGTGCGGCACGTCTGGTCTGGAGTTTTAGTTGTGAAGGCATTTTACCGCGCTTCTTTGCCGTTAAGAATGCCCACGGTGTGCCCATTCGAGCACTTGCTGCGCTGTTATCTGTGATGGCAAGCGTGATTGTACTGACTTACCTTACCGGGCAAGAGCTAGAGCACCTTATCGCATGGAGCAACGGCGTATTTGTGGTGATCTATTTGATGGCTATGCTCGCTGCCGCTAAGTTATTACCACGGCACAATTGGCCGCTGGTGGCGCTGGGTTGTGCGTTTTGCTTAGTATTAGGTTTTGCCCTAGGTGCAAGTATGTCCTATGTGCTTGTGTTGATCTTAGTGGTCGCACCATTTTTGTGGTGGCAAAAGACCCATATTAGTCGCAAACAAAGTTTGGCGTTACCTGAGTAATATTCGCACCCTCTGGGGCTAAATCAACATGATGGGTTAATTAAAAAAGCCCCGAACTCTTTATTGTCATAAGAGTTTGGGGCTTTTTTGTGTGGCTTAGTGGATTTCGAAACTGGATATGATTGAGTGCGATTAAATTGAATGAAATACAGAGGTAAACCTTAAGTCTGATGGCCGCCAAGCTTTGTTGCCGAAGGACTGCACATTACTGATATTTAATGTATCTCGGTGAGCGAGGCGATAACTTGTGTTCTATATTTTGATCATTCATACGGAAGGAGAATAAATATGGATTCAGCTGCGTTGCTCAATCGTGTCGATGAGTTACCTAGGTTACCTAAGGCGATCAGTGAATTGTTAGATGCGGTCAATGATGACAATGCGACAGTAAAAAGCATTGCCACTAAAGTTTCACACGATCCCTTAATCAGCGCTAGGGTGTTACGCCTTGCTAATTGTGCCCACTATGGACGTAGTCGAGAGGTTGGCACTATCGATGAAGCTGTTGTGCGTCTTGGGATGCAAACCCTACGAACCTTAGTGCTCGCATCGGCGGTGATTGGTGCAGTCCCTAAGTGTGAAGGAATAGATTTAGCCCAGTTTTGGGGGCAAACCTTTGAGATTGCGCTTTATAGCCAAGAAATGGCAAAGCGTTGTGGCGCAGTCCCAGAAGAGGCTTTTACTTGCGGTATTTTACATCGTATTGGCGATCTATTGATTGCGGCAGTATCGCCTGAAGATGCGGCGAAAATTGCCGAAGCTGTGGCGCAGGGTAAAGATAAGCATCAGTTTGAGCGCGAGTTACTTGGATATGATTCCCCTGATATTGGCGCATTACTAGCGAAAAATTGGAAGTTTACACCAGCGTTAGTGCAAGGCATTTTGTATCAAGACCACCCTAAGGATTCAAACCCATTTTCAAAACTTGCTGCGTTATTATGCTTATCTTACAAAGTTCTAGATGAGTGGGATACGATTGAGGATGATGAAAAAACCAGTTGGTTATCTCAATTAGCGACTAAGAAAGGATTGAAGATGGAGATGGGCGGGCTAAGGACTAAGTTGACTGAATTACACGGTTCGGGATATGAGATCGGTAAAGCGTTAGCTTAGAATTTTGTTTCGCTTAGTGTTTTGGTGAGTAGGGCTGCAGTAAAAATATTTTTAGCCAAAGAGCGATATCAATTTAGTCTTAAGAAGACAATCGCGTGAATGGGAAACGGGTGTTTCGCATTCACGCTTTTTTATGGGCTTTTGTTGATTTGCACTTTGACTGAATAGCGGATGTGGCTAGCCAGTTTGTTGGGTTGCAGCTATGGCAAGATTACGCATTTGGATCAACTCGCTGTGTTTGAGGTGCAACAAATCAGCAGTGCGTCGAATGATCTGGTCTTCATATTGGGATAGCTGGCCATCGGCGTAGGCCAGTTGCCACATTGCGAGCAACAATTGCTGCTTTTGCGCTAGGCTAAATTCAGCGTTAATGGCTGAGGTGAATTCAAAGAGTGAGGTCGCGCTGCCTTGTACGCTTTTAGCTTCATCAATCAGTATATTAGCGTCTACTTCTGACATTGATAAGGTATCGGTTAGCAGCTTAGGTAATAAGGCTTCTTCCTCTGCCGTTAAGGTCTCATCGGCAAACACGACTTCAAGTAACATACTCGCTGCGGCCAGTTTAAGTTGATGTGCCTTGTCTTCAGGGGAGACTGCTTGAGTATGAGCTTCAAAAAATCGTCTTAATTTCGCAATCATATTTGGCGGTTCTCATGCTGGAGGGAATATAAAGTAGAGTCGATTGGGAAGTGAAAGTTCACCCTAAACCTTGTATTGCTTAGGGTGAGGTAAGACTGAATTACAGTAGCGAGTTCAGGCCTTTCACCAGTAAGTCTGAGGTGCCTTCAGTGCCATTGGTATCTAAGTAAGACTTAGCTATGTTGATCATTGGCATTGCTAGATCTTTAGAAATACCCAATTTTTCAAAGGCGTCTAATACCATAGCACTGCCTTGCAGTGATGAACCTAAATCACCCGCTTTGGATAATAAGCCAGAAACACCCGATTTTGAGTCCAATTTAGGCGCAGCGGCTAGCAAACTATCGGCATTAGGAATGCTGGCAGCCAGTTTTGAGTAGTCGGTTGTTCCTAGGCTTGATTGCGCTAAGCCTAATAAACTGCCTAAGCCACCTTCGGCTTGAGTTTGGTTTAAACCCAATTGTGACATTACGCTGCCAACTAAATCATTCGACTGAGTTGCCGCTGCCGTAGTGGTCGTTTTTTCAGTTTTGGCTTGAGTTCCTGCCAAGTTATCTAACCAGCCTGCACTGGCGGGCGCCGCTAAAATACAAGTGCTGAGGAGGATAGAGAAGGTCAGAGTGTGTTTCATATGGAAGCGTCCTTTGATGGTTTGCGCACGAGTTCGCTGGACAGTTTAGCGGGTTTGTCACTTTTGTTGCAGTAGTTTTCTGTGATTTACGGTTCACACTGGTGATTTCTACTGTGCATTGCCAAGGGATTTTCGGTATCCTTAGCGGCAATTCTAAGTGTTAATTCATTTCAATTATTTGGAAAGTCGCATGTCACTATCCGCAATTTTGTCAGAAGCCTATAACTTCTTCCGTAATCATCTGGCGCAACTCGCTATGCTGACGATCCCATTACTCTTGATCCAAGTGGGGATCCAGTTATGGCTTGGTATAGAGATGAGTAAAGTTGATCTAGAAAACCCACAGTTTGGCGCACCGCATATGATCGCCATGATGCTGTTACTACTTACTTTTTCGGTATTAATTGCCGCTTTGACTCTGTTTTTAGAACTGCGCTCACAAGGGCATAGTCCTTCAGCGGGAGTGGTGTTGAAGGCGAGTTTACCTTTTGTTCCACCATTATTATTGGCTGGGGTGTTTTCTGGTCTAGCGATTTTAGCACCAGTGATGCTGTTTGCCGCCTTCGGTCCTGTGTGGCTGGTAGGATTGGTAATTAGCTTCTATCTCTTTGCACGTTTAGCCTATGTGAACTTTATGGTTGTGGTTGAGCGCTTAACACCGCTAGAAGCGATTAAGGGTAGTTTTAGTTTTAGTGGTCCTATCGTACTGAAAACCATTGCATTATTGATGTTATATTTACCACTCTCTGTCATAGGTAGCCAGCTTTCTGGGTTAGCGTCCATGGGCGGATTACCTGTGCAAATGTTAGCGGATACTTTTATGTCTTTTATTGGATTATTCGTTAACGTCGCTTTGTTCCGCTTATATATGGTGTCGAAAAAACCAAGCGTCGAATAGTGCAACATCAATTCAGCCTGCAGGGAATCACTCATGGGGACGAAAACAGTCATTAAGGATAGTGAGTTTATCCACGATTTTTCGGTCTCCTTGAGTGATGATTACCTCAAGGCGAAAAGCTATGTGCAGGATGTACCGACACAGTCGCTGCTACACATTCGCAGTTTTACCCATAAACTTACAGAGTTACTGGGGCAAGATAAGCAAATCGCGTTTTCCAGTCCGAATTTATACGATAGGATCGAACAGCTAAATCAGCGGCGCGTGATTGATGTGAAGACCACTCGTGCCCTGCATCGATTGCGTGCCGACGGTAACCGCGGTGCTCATCCTGAGAAATACCATCTCACCCAGGAACAATTACTCGCACTAGCGCAAAAATCCATTAAAGATGTTCTGACTTTAGTCGAGCACTTGTATCCTAAGGTTAAAGGTCGAGTTGCCCCTGCCTACTGTTATGAAGCGACTGACGCAATGACGGTGAGGGACTTGTGCTACCGCGCTGTGATGGAAGATGACCCGCAAGCGCAGTATTTGGTGGGGATATCGTTTAAGACCAAGGCTTTGATACTGAAAGAACAAGAACTGCTCAAAGAGCAAGAACTTGTGGCTGAAGCCGAAGCTATATCAAGCCAAGATTTATCCATAGTTTCACCTCTAAATGTCATTTCTCACATTAGCGCTGCTGACAGTTTTGCCCGGGCGGCCTATTGGTTTTCCCTTGCGGCACCTAAGCACATGGAAGCCTTACATGAGCATGGCGTAGCACTGATCCACGGTTATCAAGGCGCGCCAGAAGTGGCTAAAGGTGAACAGATCATTGCCACTGCAGCAGCAGCAGGTGTGGTCAATGCGATGGCGTTATTGGGATATTTTTATCTTGTAGGCAGTGAGTCGTTTCAACCCGACAGCAAGTTAGCACAGCAATATTTACAAGGTGCGGCAGATGGCGAGCAAACCGAAGCGATGGCGAATCTAGGTGTATTGCATTACCAGCAAAAGAACTTAACTCAAGCCTATCATTTTATAAGCAAAGCCGCGCAAGCAGGTTATCCCCATGCCCAGTATCATTTAGCATTAATGCTTGCCAATGGAGATGGCTGTACTCGAGATATGATTGCCAGTGAGCATTGGATGGCCGAAGCTGCCGAGCAAGGACAACTCGATGCTATGCTCACGCGGGCGCAGCATATGCTCAATGATGACAATGCCTTTGGCAGTGATTTGACTCAAGCTGAGGATTATTTGCGCCAAGTGATCAAATATAGCCACAGTGTGCCTGCGATGATTGAGCTGAGTATGGCACTGGCCGACGGTATCTTAGGGCGAATTGATGTCGTTGGATCTGCGGCTTTACTTAAGCTGGCACGGCAAAATGCCAATAAAAAAGAGGCGGATATTATCGAGCCTCTGTGGCGTTCACTGGTATTACAGATTGAAAATGTGCTTGAGGTAACCCAAGATCCCGCCGAAATTCATAGCCTTAAACGCGCGCAGACCTTACTCGCTTAAGCGCAGTTTTGCTTCGATTGAACTAGTGTTCATCCTCTTTATGCTCAAAAGTGCGCCCTTGATGGCGTGCCGCATTAGATTCCCTAACAATAGTGTCAGATCCATAAACCTGACTCTGCGGCTCCTCTGTCGCGTGGGCATGCTGCGTTGCGCTTGCCTGAGCCTGATTAAACTTAGCCAACTGACGTGCCATATAAAAACGGCTAAATAGGACTAAACAACCGAGCGCAATCGCGCCAAATAAGAGCACGAAGGGCAATAAAAATAGTGATAAAAAAATTAGGCTAATGCTAATTGCCATCGCTAACCAAGCCCGTGGGCCAGAAATTCGGGTCTGCAGTGGGCTCTGTTGGAACTGTTGAAAAATCATAAGAACTCCTCGATAGGCAGTGGACATTTAGTGTGCAATAGCGAGTACGTATAGGTCACGTTAATCTTGATTAATTTACTTTATTTTACTCCGGAGGCCATTTTGGTGTTGCGCATTACTTTGATATGTGATCGCATGCCTATCTATATGTTGTTGCTCGAATAACGGTTGGTTAATTATATGTGTTTGCTAAAATCTTTTTGATGTAAATCTGAGCAATTTCTTTGCTAACTGTACAGAATATGAGAAAATTCAGCTCAAATTTAACTGCAGTTTTAGCTCAGTTAGCCGCCTTATTATATTGGTTGTAAATGTTCGTTCGACCCGCTCAAACACCCTCTTGTTTCACTGCTTTGTTAATTAATTAGACGCCAACATGAACTCATATTCGCTCAAGCAAAAAATTCTGTTCTCTGTCGTGGCAGCCCTTTCACTCGTGATTGGTTTGTTGTCATGGCAAAGTTATTCCAGCCAAAAATCCCAGCTGTTACAAAACAGCCTAGAACAAGTGCAGCGCTTAGGTGAACAGCAGGCTGAGCGGATCCAAGAATGGTTGGCTGGCCGCCAAGATATTATGGGAGCCCTGGCGAACAAAGTTGAAGGTGACAGCCTCAATACACTTCAACAAGCACAGGCATCGGGCCGTTTTCAGCTGACCTATTTTGGCTCTCAAGCAGGGCAAATGTTGGATTCTGATCCGAGTATTGATCGTACGGGCTATGATCCTCGCAGCCGCCCTTGGTATCAACAAGCCATCAGTGAGCGCGGTCTTATTTTGACAAAACCTTACGTGGATGTTGCCTATAACATTCTGGTTGTGACTATGGCACAGCCTACCGCACAAGGTGTTGTGGGTGGTGACTTATCTATCGCAAGCCTAGTTGACGGTGTTAATCGGATGAAGTTACCGGCAAACGGTTATGCCATCATGATGCACAAAGATGGCACAGTGATCGCTTATAAAGATCAAGCTAAGACGATGAAACCTATAGGTGAAATCGACAACGAGCTTAATCGCAACTTACCGGAACAGAGCCGTGCAGCGGGCACTCTGTTGCCTATGTATTTTGAAAATGAAGGACGTGACAAATTAGTCTGGAGCGTTGATATCCCTAATACAGATTGGGAATTAGTGTTAGTGCTTGATAAGGAAACGCTAGAAGCGCCATTGTCTAACCTATTACTCACTCAACTGGGTCTCTCTGCACTCGTACTGTTGCTGAGTGTGTTAGCCATTTCTTGGTTAGTTGGCATGTTACTGGGTCCTCTGAGTCGAGTATCGCAAGCCCTTGCGCGTATTGCCGATGGTAATGGTGATTTAACTCAACGTATTTCTGTCGATACTCAAGATGAAGTGGGCGTGCTTGCCGACAGCTTTAACCGCTTTGTGGGCAGTCAACATCAGCTGATCAGCCATATTCGCCAATTAGCGAATGAGTTAGATGCCGATGCTGAACGTAGTCTTGCCACCACGCAAACTTCTGTTGCCGAGTTACAACGTCAGCAGCAAGAAGTCGCTATGGTCGCGACTGCGGTAACTGAAATGGCGAGTGCGACTAATGAGATCGCAGCCAATGCTGAGAGCACGGCAACAGCGGCTCAACAGTCAGCTGCGAGCAGTTTACAGGGCAAAGAGTTAGTGAATAAAACTCGTAACTCGATTAATTCTCTCGCCGATGAAGTGACTCAAGCAACGGATGTCATTGGCGATTTAAGTCGTCACGCTAAGTCTATCTCGAGTATTCTGGCGACAATTCAAGGGATTGCTGAGCAAACTAACCTGTTGGCGCTTAACGCAGCCATTGAAGCGGCTCGTGCTGGCGAGCAAGGCCGTGGTTTTGCGGTCGTTGCCGATGAAGTTCGAGTGCTTTCACGTCGTACACAGGATTCGACTCAGGAAGTACATACCACGATTGAAACGCTACAACGCACTACCGCTCGAGCAGTCAGCTTGATGGAAAGCAGCCAAGCATTAGCGGGTCATAGCGTAGAAGATGCCAATGCGGCGGCGAAAGCCCTTGAAGAGATTACGCAAGCGGTCAACGTGATTTCTGATATGGCAGGCCAAATTGCTACCGCAGCGGAAGAACAGACTCAAGTGACGGGTGAAATAACCCAGAATACGGTTGCGATTAAAGATGTGACCGATGAGATTACCGCGTCGGCCATGGCAGATTTGGCACAGGCGAGGGGGTTAAAAGCTCGCGCTAATGACCTGAATGCGCAAGTCGCGACATTTATTCTGTAATCGCTATTCTTAATAGCGTGCCTCGATATTAGCCCGATAAAGCCTTTGCTTTGTCGGGCTTTTTACTGATCGTTTTTGTCGTGTTAAAGCATTTCTGTGGGATTGAATAACTTAGCCACACTTTGACAAATGGTTTCTCTAATCCATTTATGCCCTTGATCTTCATCATTTCTTTGATGCCATAACAACACATAGGCCATTGGCATAAATTCGAAAGGCAGTGGCAGTTGTTTGAGCGGATAAAGTTGGCAGGCGTGACGGGCAAAGCTCGACGGCAGAGTGAAGATTAAATTGCTGTGGGCGCAAACGCTGGCTGCACCATAAAAGTCGGGTACAGTCGTGCTGATCCGGCGTCTATGCCCAAGATCGGCAAGAAAGTAATCCAGTGCCCACCAATCACTACCTTCACAACGAACCTGCACATGGGCCATATCGAGGTAAAGGGGTAAATTCCATTGTTCTGAGGTGAGCGCCGCCATCAGCGGGTGATCCTCTCGCACTAAGCAGACTTGTTGATCGGTAAATAATGTTTGATAGGCAATCCCTTCGGGCAGGCGATCCACTTGAAAATCCGACAGTGGATGCAAATCTCGCCCTGAAATGCCAAAGTCGATTTGCCCTTGCTGCAAATCCTGCATCGATTTTTCGGTCCAGACATAGGAGTCGAGTTTGACGTTGGGTGCCGTGGTCAGCATAGGGCCGATAAAATATGGGATTAGGGTTTCATAGGCGCTTTCCACCATGGCAAAAGAAAATTGTCGATTGCTACTGGCAGGATTAAAGGTCGGAGGCTGAGTGAGTTGATACAAGTCTTGCAATATATTCGGCAGTTTTTGCCCAAGAATGAGGGCGTGCGCGGTGGGTTTTAAGCCATGCGCCGTGCGCTGAAATAGGGGATCATCTAAGGTTTCTCGGAGTCGATTTAAGCTCTTACTGAGGGCTGACTGACTTATATGTAATCGGCTGGCGGCGCGAGTGACACTTTGCTCCTCTAGCAGCACTTTGAGTATGACCAGCAAGTTCAAATCGATTCTGGCTAAGTTGTCGATATTCACAGATATTCCTCAGAGGAAATTTACTTTGGAAATTATACCATTTCTGTTCATACCTTGAGTTAATTAAAATAGCGCCCACTGAAATACCTTTCCCTGATCAACTGAGATTATTTATGCGGCGCAATCTGTTACCTATCCTGATGTCTATGGTGCTGCTCAGCCCATTAGCCATCGATATTTATTTACCTTCAATGCCAACTATGGCGACAGAATTCGCCGTATCTGCCAGTGATGTGCAATCCACGCTCGTATTGTTTTTATTCGCCATGGGCTTAGGCCAAGTGTTGATTGGGCCATTAGCCGACCGTTATGGCCGCCGTCCTGTGGCCATTTTCGGGGTCTTACTCTACGGCGCAAGTAGTCTTCTCGCTGCCGCGGCCATCGAGTTTCATTGGTTACAGATTGCTCGTGTGCTGCAAGGTTTAGCCGCCTGTTCAACTTCTATTGTGGTGTTTAGTGCAGTGCGCGACTGCTACTCACAAAAAGAAGGCGCTAAAATTTACAGTTACTTAAATGGCGCGATTTGCGTGATCCCAGCTTTAGCACCAACCTTAGGTGGCTTGTTAGCGATGCAATTCGGCTGGCGTTCAACCTTCGTTTTCATGACGTTATATGCCATGTTGATGATGCTCGTTGTTGGTTATCGCTTACCTGAGACTCGTCCAGCCAACACTGTTACTACTGGCCCACTTTACCGTTGGGGCAGATTCAAACCTGTACTCGGTAACACCCACTTTTTGTTTTATGCCTTTGCTTGTATGTCGGCTATGGCGGCTATTTTGAGTTATGTGTCTTATGCGCCTGTGTGGTTGATTGGGCATTTAGGGGTTTCTGAGCTGGCGTTTAGTGGCTTATTCGGACTCAATGCTGTGTTCAATATCGTGGCCTGTTTTGCGGCACCGATCGTCATTCGCAAATTGGGTAATCGTCCAACGGTTATTTTGGCTCTGTCTTTACTCGTTCTGTCTTCAGTGGCGACAGTGGCGGGTCAACAGTTTGGTCCAAATACAGGGATGGCAGCAGCTTTTAACTTCATGTTACCTATGATGTTGTTATGTGTGGGATTTGCCTTCTTACTCGGCCCTGCGACGAGTATGGCACTGTCAGCTTTCGGTGAACGAGCGGGGACTGCCGCGGCTATGCTAGGTTTTATTCAGATGAGTGGTGCATCCGTTTTAGCTGGACTTATACAGCAAACGAATTTAACTGCACCTTACGCAGTGGCACTCGTCATGGGTGTGTTTTCTATCGGTTTATTGTTGATGATGGCGCTGAGTCGATTCGACCACTGGCACCAAGAGCAGTTAGTTGGCGAGCATTAGTTCGCGGCACTGATTAATTACAGAGTACACCCTTTACCCACAGTTTGTTTGACCGCGAACTGTGGGTATTTTTTATTGTGTCTAATACCCTTTTATCCTTTGGTATACTCGTAAAATAACTCACTAAATCGAGGGTAAAGCTTGTCCCGTCACTATTGTGCTATCTGTCGTTATCCGCAAAATGCTTGCTTATGTGCGAGCGTTCAGCCTATCTCTCCAATGACTCAGTTGGTGGTTTTACAGCACCCGAGTGAAGTCGAACATAAAAAGAATAGTGTGCGGGTATTGAGTCTTGCTGTACCTAAAACGCAAGTTTATGTGGGTGAAAGCGAGTCTGATTTCAACGGTTTACGGGAATATTTAGCGGCGTGTAATAAGCCTATTTATCTCGTCTACCCCTCTGCGTTAAGTGTAAGTGTTGAACAGCAACGTATTAATCCTGATTGTATATTGCTGTTGCTCGATGGCACTTGGCGTAAGGCATTCAAAATGCTGCAACTGAATCCTTGGTTAACCCAGTATCCTGCGGTGCATTTGGCTGAAGGTTATGAATCGCGCTATCGGATCCGTAAATCGAGTCGTAGCGATAGTTTATCGACCTTAGAAGCTTGCGCTTATATGTTAAGCGCCCTCGATCCTACCCTTGATGTTCAGCCGTTAATGATGGCATTTGATGCTATGGTGGAATTGCGGATTAAGGCGATGCCGAGTACAGTGCAGGTTCGTTATCAGAACTAAAATGAATCCAGTGGTAAGGTATAGTTGATGAGGTTAAGGCTATTGAGTCTTAGATTTTTTAAGTATGAATTAGTGCTTTTAAGTTATTGAGTTTTGAGACTCCGTACGAATTAAAATAGTCAAAATCTTATTCAGATCACGCTAACGTAATGTGAAATACGGTTTAATAACTAGGATTCATTTGCGCAGCAAATGATGAGATAGCTTTGCCAGCCAATTGCTTTGCAGGGGAGTGATTCCATTCATTACTATTAGTAAATGGCGTGCTGGCAGGGCTATCGAGCTTAAATCGTATGTTTTCTGCAAGAAAATCTTTCCCCTTAGTTCGCGCCCCATCAAAATATTTCGATAAAACCTTAGCGAAATCTTTCGTTTTCCGTTGTAAACGTTGAGAGCGATAATTTGGTACGCAAGTCGGATTATCGAGCCGATGCGAACATCGGCAGTCCTAAATCTGTTCTAGGCTAAGCGTTTTTCAGCAAGAAAGGCTTGGGTGAAGTTTTCAACTGAACTCGGGTAGCCAAATAGAAATCCTTGGGCGAAACCTTGGCCCATATCTGTCATTATGTCTTTTTGTTGTTGAGTTTCAATACCTTCTGCGACGAAGTGAATGTCGAGTGCTTGTGCGAGTTGCACTATAGCATTGCAGAGCTTTTGTCCTGAGACTTCGTTTAAGCGCAAGGCAAACTCGGCATCAATTTTGACGCTGTCTATTGGCAAAGTCCCTAAGCGACTGAGTGACGATAACCCAGTCCCAAAATCATCGATGGCAATACTGACACCTAACGCTTTGATACGATTGAGTGTGAGTCGTGCTTGCTCCGGTTGTCGTAACAATGCCGATTCGGTAATTTCTAAAATCAGTGCTTCAGCAGGTAACTTCGCAATTTCTAAGGCATTTATCACTTGGTCGATAAAATCTAAGTGTTCTAATTGCAGTGGTGACACATTGACTGAAATTCTAAAGTCGGGTTGATAATGTGCTCGCCAGAGGGCCGCTTGTACACAGGCCTGTTCTAATACCCATTGGCCAATGCTGACAATTAATCCTGTTTCCTCAAGCAATGGCACAAAGTCGGCAGCTTCATAATATTCTGTCGGTGACTTCTGCCAGCGGAGCAGGGCTTCGGCAGCAATAGTTTGATTTGTGTGTAAATCGACTATGGCTTGATAAGCGAGAGTGAATTGTTTTAGGCTATGCGCATGTCTTAGGTTATTGATTAACTGTAATTTTAACTCGGCTGCTAGGCTCATCTCCTTATCGTAAAACACGAGATGCGGTAAGCTCTTTTTAGCGCAATACATGGCAGTATCGGCAAGACTAATCAGCTGTCCCGCTTGGTTACTGTGGGTAGGAAATAGCGCGATGCCTATGCTGGTGCCGAGGAAGAACTTTTGGCCTTCAATTTCAAAGGGGCTCTCAAATAAGCTGAGAATCTGTTCTGCAAACAGTTGGATTTCATCTTTGCAGCTACAGTCTTGCAGCACTAAGGTAAACTCATCTCCGCCCATACGGGCTATGTCGGCCTTTTCGATACAACCTGCTTCGAGTCTGGCGGCGACGAGTTGTAATACTCTATCGCCCATGGAGTGACCGAAGCTGTCGTTGATATTCTTGAAACCATTGAGATCTAAAAACATCAACGCCCCCAGTGCGAGGGGATCAGTTTTAAGTTTTTCGAGGGCACTATTGAGGATCTGTTTGAGATGGAACCGATTAGGTAATCCAGTCAAGGTATCGTACATAGCCCGAGTTGTTAGCTGGGTTTCTAATAGTTTTTTAGTACTAATATCACTGAAAATATTCACATTATAATGAGCATTATCTTCAGTGACGATTTTACGACTGCTCTGCCAAGCAGGAAAGTTACTGCCATCTGAACGTCTTTTCCATGTTTCGCCCTGCCAAAATCCCCTTTGTTTCAAGGCGATTTGGCATTCGGTTTCTTCCCCCATATTATGGGTTCTTACTTCTAAAAATTCAGGGGTTTTACTGATGAGCTGCTCAGCGCTATAGCCGCAAATACGACACATGGCTTTATTGACAGCCAAAATTTGATTATCAGTGTCAGTGATATACACAGCTTCGGCACTTTCTTCGAGCGTGGTCGACAAAATTTCTTTGGGAATATGAGCAAAACCATCAGAAATCGTTTCGCGCATTTGATTGCGGCGATTAAGAGCTTGTAATTCAACGAGTACCACGGGCTGTTGTTGCAGATAACAGCGATAGAGATTAATTCGAGTCGGCAGTTCATTGCCTTGTTGGCTCATGTGCAGCCAGTTGAATTCAACATTATTGCCTGCAATGGCTTCGAGGATCATTTCCCGTGCAAATTCAACACTATTGCGGCCTGAAGATTGGATCCTCGGAGAAAAATCATAGGGAGTCGCATTCACAAAAGCATCGTATTCAGTCTCAAAATAACTGAGGGTGGCTTGGTTGGCACTAATAAAGCTAAAGCCTTGAATTAAGGCTAAGGGGGTTTTATGGGGATGTGCTTGCCAGAGAGACAGCTTTTCTTGCATTACAGGATCATCTGTACTGAGTTTCTTAAGTAAGTGTTGCCATCTGATCATTCAGGATACTCCCTTGTGACGCAAAATAGTCACATCCCATTTTTAGGTCTTCGTTGAACACGAAGTTGCCCAATAGTACATCATTCCAATGGGGTTAAAAATAAACCTAATTGTTGTTTCACTCAAATAGAAATTTAAAAAGTGTAGTTTAAGACTTGTATTCAAGCATATTTTTTAAGAACACCTGCTGCATATTTCAAGCTTAGGCAGATTTTATGCTATGTTTTGCACATCTTGCGTGAATTGGCTTTTATCATTGATTCATTCAATTATCGAATACAAGGAGACATGGAATGGCGTATTTATTTAAAGTGTTAATCTCTAAAATATTAATATCGCTAGTCCTCATCTTTAGTTTTCATCTCGCGTTAGCGAATGCCGCCGAGGCGCCAAAGCCTAGATTGACCCTAGAGCAAAAAGCCGATAAGGCTCGCATCGACTCACAGCGATTAGAACAGGCTCAATTAGAAAAGGCCCGTCAAGCCACTAAAGAGACGGCAGAGCGGGAAGATAAAATTAAGCAACAATCTCAAACCAACGATTGGGAAGCGCAGCAAAAACTTAAGGCACAAAAACAGTTCGACGAAAGAGAAAGTCGCGAGCAAAAATATTTACGGGAAGCAAAAGAAGCCGCCGCAAAAGAGCGTAAAATCCCTAAACCTTAATCAGGCCATCGACACAGTCGATTTCAGCTAGTCAGTGCTAGCATTATTTGTGGGCATTACGACTATTCTCATTACTATGCACCTTACTATCCCTAGGAATTGTTGTTGAATATCTGCCCCTTATGTCATGGCGTTGAATTACTCGCTTATCATCAAGATAGGAAGCGTAGCTACCAGCAATGCCAAACCTGCCAACTGGTGAGCGTGCCTTCTGAGTTTTATCTTTCGGCCGAGGCAGAAAAAGCCGAGTACGATAAGCACGAGAACCATGCCGATGATCTCGGCTATCAAACATTTTTAAATCGCACACTTGAGCCACTACTTAGCCGTGTTAGCACTTCGGCCCAAGGGCTCGATTTTGGCTGCGGAGAAGGTAAGGCATTGAGTCTAATGGCAAAGGCGCGCGGTTATCAGATAGATAATTACGACCTTTATTACGCCAATAACCCAGAAACCTTAGTCCGCCAATACGACTTTATTACCTTAACCGAAGTCATAGAGCATGTGAGTGATGCTAACGCTCTGCTTGAGCAGCTAAATAAGCTATTAAAACCTAACGGCATTTTGGCTGTGATGACCAAGCGGGTACAAAATCAAACCGCATTTGCCAGTTGGCACTATAAAAATGACCCTACCCATATCAATTTTTACGCCGAAGCGACCTTTGAATGGCTCGCCCAGCACTATGGCTGGCGATTAGAAATTATCGATAAGGACGTAGTCTTCTTGCATAAAGAGATGCATAAAGGAATTCATCAGTCGAGTTAATGCTGTTGTCGCTTAAATGTACTTATCATCAATTTGTGACGCTATAGATGCCTGATTTTCTATGGGTTTTGTTGTAATGCCAGTGGCTATTACTAATACCTCAAGCTCTGACTCAAGATTAGGGTTAGCCGTTAGCCCGATAATCACTAGGGCATCGTGGGGGGCGTTGTTTGTTTAGCACGCCTATCTGATTGTATTAACTGAGTTCTATGGTGTTCCTCGCGACTACACGCACAATTGCCGCTAGTGCTTGGTCTATATCATCGAGTAGTGGATGTTGCACCAAACGTTTACTCGTATTCTGCGTGTGGTTTGCAAGACGCTCGACTAATTCGTTCACCGATATTTTGCGGGGCGAGCGAGGGTTCAAACTGAGTAAGGGTCACTTGACGCTGAAAATTAGGCTGTATATCTAGTTAATAAGGTATGGCTGGAATAGCGGCTTATAAGTAATAGAAGGCTGTGACAGAATCTGTCGTAGCAATATGAAAATAGAATTTATGTGGTTAATTCGATTAACTAAGTTCGCCAAGTGTATATGTTCGCGGTATAAAGCAAATGGATTAATACTGCGGCCAAGTGTCAAGATGAAGGAATAAATACAATGGATGTTAAGACGTATCTACAAGCATTGAGTGCTATTTACGCCAACATGAATCAAACATTAGAACTGGATCGTGGCTTATCAAATTCGGCCTTAGATGAAGCCGAAAAACAATTAGGTTTTAAATTTGTTTCTCCGTTAAGGGAGCTTTGGGGATATGCCAATGGCGGCAATGAGTGGAGCACAGTATTTGCCCGGAAAGATTACTTTTGCCGGTATGATTTTTTGTCTTTAGCCTCATCTCTTGCATATCGTGACCGAATGAAAAAACGGGCCCAGCACTACGCTAATTACCAAGAGCCAGAAGTGCGGGATCCCAAAATCCAATCGGGATGGTATCAAGAAGGTTGGTTGCCCTTTGCCCAATTTGGGGGCGGTACATTACTCTTGATTACAGATCATTCGCCCTCGGCATTAGGCCAAATGGGACAAGTGATCGCATACACCCATGACCCCGATATGATGGACTTTATTAGCCCAGATCTAAGCCAATTTTTTGCACAATCCTTGGCGCAAATCGCGCTATATCCAGATGAATTAATTGAGGATTAAGGATAACGAAAATAAACGTCCACTACTCGATAAGCCTAGTAAACCTATGATTACATTTTGAACTTCAGGGCAACATGAAGTGAGGTATGATGTGAAAAGCTACCCTAAAAAAGACAGAGACCAAGCACTAAACGCATTGCAGAGATTGGCAGAAAATGACAAGCAGTTAACTGAGCCTCAAGTCGCCAAACTCGCTATCCTACAACAGTGTGTAAAAGAGAGTCGTCATCTCTCCGCTAACGAATGGATCAATCGCATCTGCTACATAGAAAATGATTTAACCCAATTAGCCATAATCCAACGGGTGGCCTTTAATAACTTCGATGAGTTTATGAACTGCCTGACATTAGCGGGGCGCTTTGGTTGTTTGACGCGATTAGTGCGGGATGGGGATTATTCGGGTACAGATAGCCTACATATTTGGCCCTTGTTGGCGGCACTAGCCATCCATGATTTACCTACTATTACAGCCTATAAACAGCGATTTGTGCCGCCTTTTTTAACTGGGCATAGGGTGACACTCTTGGCCTGCAATGCCGTATATGCCATTTTAGGTGCCACAGCCGTGTCAGATAAGTTACGCCATCAACTTACAAACCTAAAAGACTCGAAATACAGCATGGCGATGCTGCGCAGCCTAGCCGCCATCATCAATCAGGATATGACCTCGTTTATCGATAACATAGCCATTATAGTCAAGTCTAATCGCCTGCAGCAGGAGTTCTCGCTACTGGAAAAATGTTACTGTGTTAACGCTCATGGTTTAGTCAATCTGTGGAGGTTCCATATGGCCAATGCGCCACTACCACCACTTGATTTTCCCCTACCATGGCAGCATGAATTACACGGATTTTTTACTACGGGTCATGAGTCCATTGGGATATCTTTCGATCCTTTAGCTGAGCGAGAGTTAAATGATCTGCCAATTGACCCAAATACGCTGGCGCTAATCCATTCATTAACAGCACATTCTCACAGAGATGGTCACGAATAACCCCAAAAAATTAACCAGTTAAAGTGAGATTGTGATTTAGTTTCTATTTAAGGAGGATTGTTTTTGCTCATGTCTGGATACACACGCACTAAAAATGAGTTGGACTTGAAATCATGCACGAGAGATATCGAAAAATAATTAATGAACGCCAGTTAGTCTCAGTGATGAATAAAACTAAGTGGCGCGAGCTTTGTTATGATTTTGAAGAGCTTCATTTTCTATCTATTAGCGTAAGGTACAAACTGATTTCATCAGAGGATATTTTAGGATTTAGTGCCGTTTGGTGGAACGAGATCTATGAAGAAAGTTCAGGTATCGAGTGGCTAGACTTTAATCCAATAGTTTCCGAGTATCGTGGTCGTTTAGTTGCACCTAAGGAGACCGATAGGAGCAGTGAAATTCTTACCATTCTAAATAGACACGGAATTAAATACGCTATGGAAGGCTCTTGTTTTCGGGTATGGGGCTATATAAGCCAAGATACAACCCCAGTATTTACATAAAAAACCATTTTAGAGTGGCGCCTAGCGTTTAGTATTGTGGGTCAAATTTCGCCGGCGAGTATACTCTTTGTTGCTAGGACTGAGTGCCTGTAAGGCACGCTATTCAAGTCGCAGCATATCAGTTGCCCTTAGGTGCCTGAGCGCGGTCGAACATGCCATAGTCACGAACAACTTCGGCAACCCGCAGGCGATAGTCGGCAAATAATTGTACGCGTCCTTGAGTTTGTGCCTCGCGGTGATATATCTGTTGTCGCCAAGCCTGAACCGCAGCCTCATTCTCCCAGAATGACAACGATAATAGGCGTTCGGGATTGACCATGCTCTGAAACCGTTCGATTGAAATAAATCCTTCAATGTTACTCAGGCTTGATTTCAGGTCGGCGGCTATCTCTAAATACCTTTCTTGGCAGCCGGGATTCGGCACGACTTCAAAAATAACTACCATCATAGTTTTGTCTCAGCAGCTCTTTGATAGGTCTTGGCTATCGGCTTTAGGAAACTGCGTTTTTCACTCAAAATGAACTCTCCTTGCTTGGCCAACTGAAAATTTGCCTTGCCTGCGGCTTCTGTCTTCAGTTTGTCTCTATAGCGTTCATAGTGGGCCAGACTATCGAAGCTAATGAGACCAAATGCAGTATCGTTGGTGCCTTCGTGTGGCAGAAAGTAGCCAAGGAGTTCGCCGCCGTAGGCTGGAATTATATCGCCCCAGTTTTCAGCATATTGGGCAAATTGTTCCAATTTGAAGGGGTTTATTTTGTATTCGATAAAACAGGTGATTTTCATAGTGTTTGGCGCCATTGACTTGTGTGGTAAAGGTTTTAGTTGCATTGTAATTACCTGAAAACTTAATGCTTCGATGGTTATCGAACTGTCCTCGAATGAGATTACAAGCATGGAACCTAACATCGCTTTTATTGCCAACTTGATTGGCGACGCCGCCCGCTCACGTATGTTGATTGCTCTTATGGGCGGAGAGGCATTGACGGCGACAGAACTGGCTCTTGAAGCTGACATCACGCCACAGACTGCCAGCAGCCATTTAACTAAGTTGGTTGAAGGTGAACTATTGCTCGTGCGTAAGCAGGGGAGGCATAAGTATTTTCAGCTGCAGAGCCGCCAAGTGGCCGAACTGTTGGAAAGTCTGCTCAACATGAGCGCTGCCATTGCGAACCCTAAGGTCATTCATGGACCTGCGGACCCTAGATTGAGACTGGCTCGTGTTTGTTATGACCATCTCGCGGGTGAATTGGGTGTTGCGCTTTACGACAGCTTAAGTCGGCAGAATTTGATCGCCCATGAAGGTGGCGAAACAAAAATTACCGCAGCAGGGATGACCTTTTTTGCCAAACGTGGCGTAGAACACTCGTTGCTGGGTGCACCAGATGATGTATTCGATGTGCCGAAAAGTCGTCAATCTCGCCGTCCTTTGTGTAAGTCATGCCTCGATTGGAGCGAGCGTCGCAGCCATCTAGCTGGTGTTCTAGGTCAATGGGTTCTTAAGGATATTTTGACTAAAGGCTGGGCAGAGAAAGCCCTCGATACCCGTGCCCTACAATTTTCAAGCCGAGGGTTAAAATCCTTTCGTGCTGACTATGGCATTGCGACAAAATAGACAATTTAATGTTGTCTATTTGAGGCTGAAAATCATATTGTTAATTATGGCTAGCCATTTTTACTTGTTATTCCAGAATTCAGATAGAAAGGAATAGAAGGCATTTGGATGGGGTGTTAATTTGAACTAAGTTAGGCGGCGTTGGATGATAAAAACATCTTTAATTTTATTCTTTCTTCATGTCTTCTCATTTTCTGTATTGGCAAATGAGGCGTTAAAATTTGAGGTCAATGGAAATAACTTTTATATAACAATATATAATAATTCTGAAAAAAATTTGAGCTTAATTATATTCTATGTTTTGACCCATTGGGTGGTATCAGTTTTAATATAAAGGATGAAAATGGAGTCATCTATGGCATGTTTGATTCTGGTTGTGCGTTAAACGAAAAAATATCAGTGCCTCGTTATGGAATTATTGGTCAGATAGTAGATAAAGACCTAGTTAAAATGATCTATGATCCCGTTCCTAAAAAATTACATGTAACAGCAATGTTTTGTGAGAATTATTTTACTAGGGAAAAATGCTTAACAAGCAATACACAAATTGTAGATTTTTCAGTAAAATAACTATTCTCATATTAATTCTTGAGTACAAAATGAGGCTACTCATAGTTAAGTGAATATGACACTTAATTTTTGCACCTATTTCGTAATTAACATAAATGTAGTCATAGAGCCTATAGAG
Organism: Shewanella sp. SM95; assembly: GCF_025653595.1. Lineage (NCBI taxonomy): Bacteria > Pseudomonadati > Pseudomonadota > Gammaproteobacteria > Alteromonadales > Shewanellaceae > Shewanella > Shewanella sp. SM95. The sequence continues at coordinate 41,611 of NZ_JAKKSE010000014.1, read as the reverse complement.
ACATGTTTACTGAGTGGCATTGTCACTCATGACGATATAGCTTTGCCATTTCGGTATAGAGGAAGGTATTAACAAGATGCAATCAGTCGATTTATCCCGTCCGCTGCCTTTTCACCTAGAAAGGCTCAAGGGCCATGCTTGGCTTTATCAGGAACGTTTGGAAAGTCTGGATAGGGTGATGAATATGATCCGTACCGATTCCAGAGACATTGACTTGCTGAGTATCAGTAATCGTCATCTCGCTCTGGCATCAAAGGCACTGCATAGCGCCGCAGCTCCGGCACGTGCCTTCGAGCATCTGCAGCAAATGCATTATCTGGGTATTAAGGGTTATAAACGTAAGCTGATGGCCGATGGCGATACCCTCAGTGTCAAGATCCCCGCAGACACCTTAGTGCTGAAATCACTGCCTGCAGATAACCGATTTTTATCCTATGCAGACTGGAGTATCTATTTTTGGAGTGCGGTGTTGCATGATCAGTACCAAGATATGACCTATTTGGTCAGCATCAAGGAGGCCGATAACTTTAATTGGGAGTTGGATCCGCCTTCCCATATGATGAGTGATATTTTGGCCGGTTTCTTCCGTGTGAAAGGCGCGATGTGGCAGCGTTGATCCAAGATTTTGTCAGCGCCACTGAGTTTGGTAAGATATCGACGGCATCTTACGATCACGTCGCGAATGTTACGCTGCCAACCATTGACGTCATGTTGAAAATCTTCGGCGGTGCTGATGAAGTCCAATATCGGCAGGCCATGTACCTAGCGCTGCAATCCCACGATAAGTTTTATAGCCTGCCACGTATGGCGGGACATTCAGTTGGCGATATTTCCTTGCCGCTTAGCGCGTTAGCAAAGTTAGCCTACCGCAAGTTTGGTTATACCTTAGGGTTCTACAGCGATTATGTCCCAGAAGTTATCTATCAAATTGAGGATCAACCTATGAGCTTCGAACAGTTAGAGCCGATAAGCTAAGTACTATTAGATTTGTCCCTTGCACAAGGCCATTAAAATCGGACTCATAATGGCTGTCACAGTTTTTTCTAAATGAGAAAACGGCAAACTTTATCGCAGTTGAGCCCTGTCTTAATGCTTCTTAGCCTCCAAGCGTGTCCGTGATTATTCTTACCTAGGCTAATTCACCACGCCACCTAAAATCCGCCTTTATGCCCTGTGAGCGGCTGTTGTGGGGCGGTTTCCCCTCTAAAATTAATCAAAGCTCTTAAGAACTAATTCAACTACCGTGATTAAGTGTGCACGCATGGCCAGAAAATGCGGACGTTCAGACATTCTGAGTGCTGCCATGGAGGTGACCGTCCGCCCCATGGTCGCTTATTCACATCCATGCGAGCGGTCCTATACAGCAGATGCCACGTTCGAGCACCCATGACTGGACTGGCTGCGTGTCATTGTAATGGCTGTGCTTAACTTAATTTCATAATAAATCAATTGGTTAAGCATGGGTTTCACTTGAAAAAATTTTTTATACTCTCAAGATCGAACAGACTGATTTACCTAAAAGCTGGATACCCGCCCACAAGTATTGCAGGAATGACGGTTAAAGACAGCCTGTAATTAAGCACTGTCTCTTTTACCTTCATAGTTAAATCTATTAACAATTCTTCAATGTCCGTGTAGTTTAGGTAGCTTATAAAAACAACAATAGGTTATCGCTATGACTTTATCTTCTGTATCACTTGCTGTATCAGTTATCTCAAGATCAGCAATCCTAAAGGCATTTGAATTTAAATCCTCTGCAAATAAGTCCCATTTTTCCAAGACCTTACTCGCTTCAGCCTTAGCCTTGAGTTTTATGGGCACGGGTTTTAATTCGGTGCAAGCGGCGACCAGTGCTATGCCTGATGCGGCTAAGTTGGCGGCGGGTGTGGAGCAAAAGGTGATCGACTGGCGCCGCGATTTACATCAACACCCTGAGTTGTCTAATCGTGAGTTTCGCACCAGCAAGATTATTGAAAAGCATTTGAAATCATTAGGGTTAGAAGTACAAACGGGTGTGGCGCATACGGGCGTGGTGGCCATTTTGAAAGGCGGAAAGCTGCAAGGTGGCAAGTCTGGTCCGTTGATTGCGATTCGGGCGGATATGGATGCTTTACCTGTGACTGAGGTGGTTGACTTGCCCTTTGCCTCTAAAGCGACCGACACTTACCGCGATCAAAAGGTGGGGGTGATGCATGCCTGTGGGCACGATACCCATGTGGCCATGTTGATGGGCGTGGCTGAAAACCTCGTGAAAGTGAAAGACAGCCTAGCGGGGGATGTGATGTTTATCTTCCAACCTGCCGAAGAAGGCGCGCCAGACGGGGAAGAAGGCGGCGCAGAATTGATGCTAAAGGAAGGGCTGTTTGCTCAGCGCAAACCTGACCAAGTGTTTGGTATGCATGTTACCTCTAGCATGCCGAGTGGCATGATTGGTGTGCGCAGTGGTCCGGCGATGGCGAGTGAAGACTCTTTTACTATCAAAGTGAAAGGCAGCCAAACCCACGGTTCGCGTCCTTGGAATGGGGTCGATCCTATTGTCGCTGCGGCGCAAATTATCACTAACGTGCAAACGATCGTCAGCCGTCAGGTGGATATCACTAAAGCCCCTGCCGTGGTGAGTTTTGGTGCGGTTAATGGTGGCATTCGCTCTAACATTATTCCCGATGAAGTCGAGCTGATTGGCACTATTCGCACCTTCGACCAACCTATGCGCGCCGATATTAAACTGCGTCTAGCGCAAATGGCCGAGCTGTCGGCGAAAACCTTAGGGGCGACTGCCACTACTGAGATCCATCAAGGTTATCCTGTGGTGGTCAACAATCCCGAATTAGTCGCCAGTATGCGGCCTGTGCTTGCGAGTGTGGTGGGCGATAAGATGCTGATTGAACCTGGGTTAATCACAGGTGCCGAAGACTTTGCTTACTATGCCTTAGAAACGCCGGGGATGTTTTTCTTCCTCGGGGTGACGCCAAAGGGAACGGACCCTGAAACGGCGGCCAGCAATCATTCACCGGCATTTTATGTGGATGAAAGCGCGCTAAAAGTGGGCGTTGAGGCCATGACCAAAGTGGCGTTAACGGCACTCAAAGCCCAATAAGTGGCTAACGTATTATTCCGTAAGCGCTGCGGTATAACTTGAGCTTACAAAAAATCGGCGCGGGATAAGCTTCCTGCGCTTGATTTGTTAAACAATTTACCTCTATATGTGGATATTTACAGCAAGGAGCGAACAAGATGAAGCGCACGCTATCGGCTCTGGTTTTGGCCATGGGACTTTTGAACCCCCTAAGCCAAGCACAGGCCACCACGGCAGAAGACATTAAGAGTTTCACGCTAGATAACGGCATGAAAATCATGGTGCTAGAAGATGCCTCTATTCCCAATGCCAACATGTATTTATTTTGGAAGGTCGGTTCACGTAACGAAGTGCCCGGCATTACCGGTATTTCGCACTTTTTCGAACACATGATGTTCAACGGTTCGAAAAAGTACGGCCCAAAAATGTTCGACCGTACTATGGAAGCCGCCGGTGGCGCGAACAATGCGTATACCACTGAAGACATGACGGTTTATACCGATTGGTTCCCCGCCAATGCGCTCGAAACTATGTTCGATCTCGAGGCTGACCGCATCGCTAACTTAGATATCAACCAAGCCATGGTCGATAGCGAACGTGGCGTAGTGCAGTCGGAGCGTTCCACTGGCTTAGAAAACTCTAACTGGAATGCCCTCGAAGGCGAAATCAAAGGCGTGGCATTTTTAGCCCACCCTTATTCTTGGTCGGTGATCGGTCACGAGTCGGATATCGCCGCTTGGTCGCTGGAAGATTTAGTCCAGTACCATAAAACCTATTACGCGCCGAACAATGCCGTGGTCGTGATTGCGGGCGATGTAAAGCTTGCCCAAGTAAAAGCCTTGGCAGACAAGTACTTTGCGCCTATTCCGGCACAAACTCCGCCTAAAGCGATTCGCACCGTAGAACCTGAGCAAAAGGGTGAGCGTCGTACCTTTGTGCAAAAGGCATCGGTGAGCACACCTAATGTGATGCTGGCTTATCATATTCCGGCGGCGACTCACGCAGATTTTTATGCGCTGGATTTATTAAGCTCGATTTTGAGTCAAGGTAATAGCTCGCGTTTATATCAATCACTGGTTGATAAACAAGTGGCCTTAGAAGCGCAAACCTATATGCCGATGTCGGTCGATCCTAACCTCTTCTATGTGATGGGTGTTGCCACGCCTGAGGTGAAAGCCTCGACGCTGGAGCAGGCGCTGATTGAACAAATCGATGCGATTGCGACAACGGGCGTGACCCAGCAAGAACTGGATAAAGTTAAAAATATCAAGTTGATGGATTTCTATCGTTCGATGGAAACCATTAATGGTAAGGCTAATACCATAGGCACCTATGAGATGTATTTTGGCAGTTACGACAAGCTATTTAATGCGCCAGAAGCCTATAACAAGGTAACGCCAGCGGATATTCAACGTGTTGCCCAAACCTATTTACGTAAATCGAATCGCACTGTAGCTGTGCTGGCGGCAACTGAGGAGTCTTCCCTATGAAATCGACAGCAGTGAAATCACTTAAGATGGCATCACTTGGGAAATCGTCTAAGTTAATGGCAGCATTGGCTTTAGGCACAAGCTTAATCATAGCGGGCTGCGCGGCGACATCGGCACCAAAGCGGGTCGATACTGGCAGTTTTGCGATGCTAAGTTACGATAAGTTTGTGTTAGATAATGGCTTAACTGTGTACTTAATGCCGCAGCGCGAAGTCCCTTTGATTACCTTAAATGCCGTGGTGCGTGCGGGTGCTGTGAATGACACCACCGCAGGCGTGGCACAAATGACAGCAGAAGGCTTGCTGTTAGGTGCGGCGGGGAAATCTAAGGCGGATATCGAGCAGCAAGTGGATTTTCTCGGTGCAAGCTTAGTGGCCGAAGCGGATAAGGAAGGCAGTTATCTGAGTGCTGACTTTATGGCGAAGGACATTGACTTGATGCTGGGCTTATTTAGCGCGGCGATGTTAACACCAGACTTCGATGCCGCCGAGTTCGATAAGCTCAAACAGCGCGCGATTGCTGGGCTGCAGCAGGATAAAGAAAGCCCGCGGGCGGTGATTGGTCGCTATTTTGATAAGCTCGTATTTGGTGCACATCCTTATGGTAATGCGGCTTCGGGTAACAGCGATTCGCTTGAACAAGTAACCGTGCCGCAACTGCGCGCCTTCCATAAGAGTTACTATCAACCTTCCAATACCGCGATAACTGTCGTGGGTGACTTTGATGTGGCGACGATGAAAGCCAAGCTGACGCAAGCCTTTGGTCAGTGGCAAGGCAGCGAAAAACTGGTACAACCTGATTTAAACCAAGGTTTACCTCAGTTGACTGAGGCCAAAGTCTTGCTGGTGGATAAACCCGATGCTATCGAAACCACCTTTGTGATCGGCGGTTTAGGTATTAGTCGTGACAATCCAGACTATGTAGGTTTAACGGTAGTGAACACTATTTTAGGTGGTCGTTTTACCTCTTGGCTTAACGACGAGCTGCGGGTGAACGCAGGCTTAACCTATGGCGCACGCTCAGGTTTTAGCCCTTATACCGATTCGGGCGTATTCACAATCAGTACTTTCACTAAGACGGAAACCACTCAAGAAGCGATGGATTTAGCCTTGAAAACCTATGCTCGTTTATGGGAGAAAGGTGTAGATCAAGCGACCTTAGATTCGGCTAAAGCCTACGTTAAGGGTCAGTTCCCGCCTCAGTTTGAAACCTCAGGGCAGCTGGCGGGGCTCTTATCTGGCATGTATCTATACGGTTTCGATGATAAGTTTATCAATGAGTTCCAAGCTAAGGTGGATGGTTTGACCTTAGAAGAAACCCAAAGGTTAGTGAAAACTTACTTCCCGCAAAAAGATCTGCAATTTGTGCTGATTGGCAATGCGGCTAAGATTGCACCTATTGCCGCTAAGTACGGCAAAGTGCAAACCGTCGATATTAAAGCCACGGGATTTGGCCAATAAGTTATCATTGCGAGGCTTGATTCAATAAAGAAAAGGTCTGCATAGTGCAGACCTTTTGCTTTTCTGTTCTAGGTGCTATTGCGCGCCTGGCTTAGCATAATGGGTCATCCAATCTTTCACTTGGTTATACCAATAGATAGAGTTATTGGGTTTCATAACCCAATGATTTTCATCTGGGAAGTAAATCATCCGTGATTCCACATTGCGAGTTTGCAGGGTGCGGAACAGTTCAAATCCTTGTCCCACAGGTACCCGGTAGTCGAGCTGACCGTGGCTGACTAAGGTCGGAGTGTTAAAGTTAGCTGCAAAGTAATGCGGAGAAATGGCTTTATACAGCTCAGGATTATCCCAGTAGTTGCCAAATCGGGTGCTGTGCACGGCAAAATCCGACGCCATTTGTGAATACATGTCGTAAACCGCAGCGTGGATCAACAAGGCTTTAAAGGGATGTGGTTGGCCTAAAATAATTGAGGTCAGATAACCACCGTAACTTGCGCCACCCGCCACCATGCGGTCGCTGTCTATCCAGCTTTGCTGTTTAAACCAGTCGGCAGCCTTGAGCACATCTTCGAGGGATTTATTCTTCCAATCTGGGTTAATCGCATCGGCAAACGCTTGTCCGAAGCCGCTAGAACCATGGAAGTTTGGCCAAGCAGTGACATATCCCCAAGAGGCGAAGGTTTGTGCGTTCCAACGGTAATGGAAACCGTTAGTAATGGCGTTGTGTGGCCCGCCGTGAACTAGCATAAAGAGTGGATATTTTTTACTGCGATCGAATCCGGGGGGATAGTGAACCCACATTTGAATATCTTGATCTTGATATCCCTTGTAGGTCACTGATTCGTAAGTGCCTAAATCAACATCTTTGAGAATATCGTCATTAAAATTCTCTAGGCGTACCGTCTTACCATTGCGGGGATTAATGCTGACCAAGCGCGCTGGGTGCAAAAAGCTCTCGTTGGTGGCAATCAGTTCACCGTCTTTACCTATGGCGGGTTGGCCAAAGTCAGTTGCCTCTGTAATGGCTTTGACTTTACCGTTTTTGGCATCGATATGATAAATGCGGTTAGTGGCGGCATCTTCGATGGTGGCATAAAAGCCTTTACTGTCGGGGGTCCAATTAAATTGGCTGACCGAACGATCCCACTCTGGTGTTAGCGTATTAAGTTTACGGCTATCGATATCCAGTAACATCAGCCTTGAAGTATCGGCATAGAAACCGGGGATTTTCTGACGGGTAAAAGCCAACGTTTTGCCATTGGGGCTAAAGCTGGGATCAGCATCAGCGGCTTGATTTTCTGGGGTGATATTCTCTGCTTTACCACTGCCAATCGTCGCAAGGAAAATATCCAGTTTAGGGTCGATACGGTTGTCTGAGCCATAAGTACTGAAGGCAATTAAGCGTTCATTAGGCGAAATATCGTAACTTGAACTGCTTTGGCTCGAGCGTGGTAACTCATGGCCGAGTGCTTGCGTCACGGCTTCGACTTCGCCGCCCGAAGCGGGGAGCCTAAATACATGGGCTTGTCGACGTTCATCTAACCAATGATCAAACTGAGCGTAGGGCAAAGCGTTCCACTGACGAGCGGAGACCTTATTGTCTTCGTCGGCTTTTAGTTGGGTTTTCATCTCGTCCCATGTTTGATTTGGGAATACATTGCTGATGAAATACAAATGCTTGCCAACCCATTTAATACCATTTACGCCAGTAGGTATGTCGGTTAAGCGCTGCGCTTCACCCGGACCGTCCATAGGCAATAGGTAGATTTGGCCTGCGTCGTCTTCATTTCGCTCACTCACAAAGGCCAAGGTTTTACCGTCGGGCGAAAACACGGGCTCGCTCACCTTTAACCCTTTGACTGTAATAGCGCGATTATTCTTACCTTCGCCATCAAAACGCCATAACTGGGTCGAACCTTTATCTTCCTTCAGATCATATTCTGTGACTGGCGCAATAATATGCTCACCAGAGGGCGATACGACTGGGCTACCAATACGCTTAAGTTGCCAGAGCAATTCCACCGAGAGCGGTTTACCCTGCTCCGCAAATGCTGAGCCGAATGGCATCAACAGACAGAGCAATAAGATTCCTGTCTTCTTCACTGTGAGTCTCCTTATCATACATATAGTTATAATGATTTTATTTATGGTGCAGATTCGAGAGTATAGAAACCGAGCATGAAAGCAAACTGAGTGATAACCCATAGCGGGACGCTTTGTGTAAGCATCTGTGAATGGTTGTCGGCTAATTGTGATTTGTTGATGACAGAATTACAGGCTAATCTAGGGTGATATTTCGGCTGAGGACTAGGTAGATGCAGAATAAAATCAACCGATTAAGACTATTATGGGGAGTGGCAATTGCACTGAGTGCTGCTATTCCTCTGGCTGCACACGCGGCTAAGGTAAGTTTTAGTGAGTTTTGCCCTCAGTTTACCGGTCAATGGGTGGGCGATGCCGCCAAAGTGGGGGAAGTGCCACGAAAAGTCACAGTCACCGGATTTTGCTCCCATGATAAGCGGCAGCTGTTATTGTCTGTCAGTGTTGGCACGCGTGCGCCCTATAGTGAAACCTGGTGGTTTAGGGAGCAGGGCGAGCAAGTGTTGTTGACCTATTACGATGGCGTGTCCCAAGAGAAGCAGCAGGTCTTTAGCTTATATCGTCAAAATGGCGATTATTCTTTGCTGGGTGAGGGCGTGGTGACTGCTCGGTCTGCGTTAATTCAATTACTGTTCGAGGCAAAGGGGGCGGGTGCTCAAGCTAACGCATGGCAATGGACGCAGAATATTCAATATTTAGACGATGATGTTGATCGCTATCAGCTTTTTCGCGGGATAGAGATGACGCCCGTCGCGCCATCTCCTTAGCCGCAAATCCGCGATTTACCTTCGATAGCGCTTAAAGTGCGCCAGCAAAATCCAGTTGGCGCCATGCTTCATAGCTGATAATTGCCACCGCATTAGACAGATTCAAGCTACGGCTGGTGGCCGCCATGGGGATGCGTAGTCTCTGCTCAGTGGGGATGGATTCGATAATCGCCATCGGTAAACCTCGGGTTTCTGGGCCGAATAGCAGCACATCGTCTTTGGCAAAACTCAGCTCAGTATGCGGGCGACTCCCCTTAGTGGTGCAGGCCATAATGCGCTTGCCAGCCATGGCTTCGAGGAAAGCATCGAAGTCTTTATGGCGAGTCACATTGGTTAAGTCGGCATAGTCCAAACCCGCGCGGCGTAGCTTTTTCTCTTCTAGATCAAAACCTAATGGCTCAATCAAATGCAGCTGGCAGCCATTGTTTGCGCAAAGGCGAATGATATTACCTGTGTTAGGTGCGATTTCTGGCTCATAGAGTGCGATATGGAACATACTGGCCCGCCTGTAGAAAATGACGGCCGATTATACGGCAAACGGTGCCCAAGCGCAGTGTCTGTTGTGGGTGGATTTGGCTAAGTTCATGCAATAGAGGTTGTAATCGGTGGAATTATTAGCTCAAGGCTTGCCTGTTTTATTATCTCAAAGTAATATATCTCAACATCAAGATACTTTTTAAGAAGTCATTATGCCCTTTATTATTGCGTTACTCGCCCCTGTATTTTGGGGGACGACCTATGCGTTAGTGAGTCTCTACTTACATGATATGTCGCCCTATTGGGTGGCTGTGTGGCGCGCGCTGCCTGCGGGGATTCTGATGTTGATGCTGCGTCCTCGTTTGCCAACTTTGGTTTGGTCAAAGCTTGGTTTGCTGGCTTTTTGTAATATCGGTGCCTTCTTCACTTTGCTATTTATCGGCGCGTATCGTTTGCCGGGCGCGGTGGCGGGAACCTTAGGGGCCACTCTGCCGCTCATCTTCTTAATACTGGCTTGGCTCATTGATAAAAAACGCCCAGCAATGAAGTGGTTATTATTAGGCTTAATGGGTCTTGGTGGGGTGATTTTACTGCTTAACCCTTCGGCGGATCTCGATCCTATCGGCGTGTTGTGCATGTTGAGCGCCACGACGTTAATTGCCTTTTCTTCTCGCTGGATGCAAAAGTGGGATGTGGGTGACTTTTTAGTGCTGACCGCGTGGCAGCTATTATTAGGCGGTTTGATGTTGATCCCACTGGCTTGGTTTATGGCAGGGCCACCGCAGCTACCGAGTATGACGCTTGTACCTTCACTGATATGGTTAGTGATTGCCAACACCGCCGTTGCCTATTGGGCTTGGTTATGGTCTATGCGAAACTTAGGGCCAGAAATCATGGGTATGGTCGCTTTAGTCAACCCTGTGGTTGCCGTATCATTAGGGGTCATGATTGTGGGGGAAACTTTAGATATGCGCCAATGGATGGGAATAGCTGTGATTTTATTGTCACTGTTATTGATGAAGTTGCCGCAGAATTTAAGGTTAAATCCATTTAAAAAAGTGCAACCCTAGTCATTATTTTGGGGTGAATGAGGCATAGATGCTAAAACGTTTGGATCTGAATTTACTGCCCGTACTCGAAATTCTACTTGAGGAGCAAAGCGTGACCGCCGCTGCTGCGCGGTTGCATTTGAGCCAGTCGGCGGTGAGTAAACAGCTCACACGTCTGAGGGAAGTGTTTGATGATCCTTTATTTGAGCGTACCGCCTACGGCCTAAAACCGACACCCAAGGCTTTGTCACTTGCGCCTGAGTTGCGCCAATGCTTACAGCAATTGGCGCAATTTACTCGGCCGGACACCTTCGAACCCGCCTTGAGCCAACGACAGTTTAGAATGCATTTGGTCGAAACCACCTATTCACTGACCTTTCCCCATTTTATGCCCATGTTGCTCACTCAAGCTCCCGGTGTGAGTCTCAATTGCCAAACGTGGCGACTCGATACCATGGACAGATTACTGCGTTGCGACATCGACTTAGCCATAGGTTGCCGCGAGTGGGATGAGCGTTCACCCATGCATGTGAATAATATTCCCGATGACTTATGCCATGTTGAGTTAGTGCAGGATTATCCAGTGTGTTTGATGCGTCGTGATCATCCGGCGTTAACACAAGAGTGGAATTTAGATACCTTCTTGAGTTATCGCCATCTGCAAGTGGCCTTTGGCGGTTTAGAGCATTGGTTACTGGATGATGTGTTGCAACTCGAGGGCCGTAAACGGGATATTGCCGTGAATATGACCGACTTTCAGAGTGCTCTCACCCTGTGTGAACAGAGCGATTTGATCCTCTGTGCACCTTCACGCTATGCCTTGGCCGTGATGAAGTCTTTTGAGCTTCAGTCTTTACCATCACCCATCAAGCTGATCCCCGGTGCGTATTTATTGATGTGGCACAAACACTTCGAGCATGATTTAAGCCATAAATGGCTGCGAGAGTTGATTATTAGCCAAGTGCGAGATAATAATTTATCATTATAAATTAATATCTTGTATCGTTTCCCTCCCTGTTTTTAATGGTTGATTTAAGTTCATCGTCCCTGTGGCATCTTGTTTTTTTGTAGGAAATATCTTAATTGGATTTTGACTACTGTAAATAATAGATAAGTAAATATAATGCCAGAGCACCACCTTTGCGAGTTGGTTAAATTTATAGCTATGGACCTCGGGGCTAAACTTCTCGAAGGTAATTTTCGAAGGCCTATAATTTATTTAGAAGAGATGGTTCTCTTTTTTATTACATAGGTTTAAGTTTTATTATGATTAAATAGGTTGAAACTTTGCTTGATATTCAATTTTTTGGTTTAACTTTATATTCAATTGGATTGTTTTTAGGTTCATTTATAGTGCTATTTCTGTCTGCTTGGATTGGGAAAAAAGTTATCGGTAGGAAGGGCGTTAGTAATAATGAGGGCGATGAAGATTTTAGAGTAATACTAGGAGCTACTTTATCTCTTCTTGGTTTAATTATTGGTTTTACGTTATCGATGTCAATAAGTGGCTTCAATAGTCGGCAGGCAGCGGAAGAGTATGAGGCTTTTGTTATTCGTACTGGTTTTATGCGAGCAGATTTATTGACTGAATCAAGCCGTGATTTAATGAAGGCCACACTACGAGAATATTTACAGCAACGAATTAATATTTATGATGCACAATCGCCTGAAGGTATTGATTTTATTAGGATGAAAGTGTTGGATTTGCAGAAAGTATTATGGGAAACAGCGGTGCATGAAACTACCCAGAAACAGACTCCTGTGACCTCATTAGTGATTGCCAGTATTAACGAAATTGTACTAGCTCAACAGAAAACCTTTGCTGGATGGCGTCATCAAATTCCATTAGCCGCTTGGATTTTATTGGTGGTTATTGCAATTAATTGCAATATATTGATTGGTTATAATGCAAGGAAAGTTAAAGGGAAGTTAGGTTTGTTATTTATATTACCTGCAATGATTTCATTATCATTCTTGATGATTGCTGAAATAGATGCTCCAGGGAAAGGTATTATAAAAGTGACACCTATTAATTTACAAGCTCTAGCTAACATGCTTAATAAAGAATTGTAAATTAGTTTTTATCAATTTAAATTCATATCGAATCGCATATTGCTGAGTGCAGGAGCACGATTATGATAATTATCTGTAAAATCTGCCTGACTAAAGTATTGGCTAAGTGCATTGAGCGCTTCTTTCACTTTTGCGGGCTGCTTATCTCGCGCCGACGTTACGCTATAAACACTGTAGGTATTGAGTGACCATTCGGGTAATAGGGTGACAAGTTGGCCGCTTTCGAGGTATTTGTGCACTTCAGGTTCGGGCAGGGCGGCAAATCCTAGACCATCGAGTGTGAGTTGAATTAACGCTTGCATATTGTTGACGCTAATTCGCTGGCTTGTCAGTTCAAAACACTCTTGGCTGAAGGCGTGGGTTAAGATATCGCCTTTAGCATAAGTGTGATAGATCCGATTTAATTCAGCTAACTCCGTTGGGTGGCTAAGGTTTTTATGCATTGGCAGATAATTAGGTGAGGCGCAAAGTAACATACGCCAATCGGCTAAATGGCGGGCAATTAGGTTGGAATCCGATAAGGGGCCGATGCAAATCGCCAGATCGATACCGTCGTTGACTATATCTATCGGGCCATCTTGCAGTAGTAAATTCAAACTTATCTGTGGGTGTGCTGCCAACAGGTAATTAAAAGGTTCGCTTAACAGGCCGCCGCCAAATCCTATAGGCGCGGCAATCTTTAATTCCCCTGATGGAATACCTTTCAAGTTATTAAGTTTCTGCTCTGTGCTTTCGACTATCGCTATGACCTTGCGGCAATTCTCATAGAACAAACTGCCCGCTTCGGTGAGTGTGAGGTTGCGGGTATTGCGGTGGAATAGGCTGATCCCCATGTCCATTTCAAGCTTGGTCACTTGCTGACTTACTGCCGACGAGCTGAGATTTAATTGCTGCGCTGCGGCACTCATTGAGCCCTTTTCTGCGATTGTCGCAAAAACGATCATCCCTTTGATCATGTTTTTATTCATTTTTAAGTAACTCTTACAAGTGAATACCTAAAGTCTAACTTGAGCTGATTGTAACATAGAGATACATTGCCGTATTGAAAATTGTTCTCATTTACAATATTTGCTCAATGGAGACTTGTCGGTTATGTTGTTAAGTCGTAAGAAGTACCTCGCTCAAGTGATCACCGCTTTATGTTTGTTGCCCATAGTACCAGTAACAAATGCCCTTGCGGATACCGCGTCAGATAAAGAAAAGATGATGGAAAGAATCGTGGTGACTGCATCGGGATTTGAACAGCAAATTCGCGATGCGCCAGCTTCTATCAGCGTGATCACCCGTGAGGATCTGGATAACCGCTTCTACCGCGACTTAACCGATGCCATGTTAGAAGTGCCCGGCGTGGTGATTACGGGCGGTGCAGACCGTCAGGATATCAGTCTGCGGGGCATGGGTAGCCAATACACGTTAATTTTAGTGGATGGTAAACGCCAATCCTCGCGCGAGACACGGACCAACAGTGACGGCCCAGGCGTTGAAGGCGCTTGGACGCCACCATTGGCTGCTATCGATAGAATTGAGATCGTTCGTGGGCCTATGTCGTCACTTTATGGTTCGGATGCCATTGGTGGTGTAATTAACATTATCACTCGCAAAGTGCCAAACGAGTGGCAGGGTGAGGTGCGACTCGACAGCACTTTGCAGGAGAAATCTGACTCGGGAAATGTGTATCAAGGCAACTTTTTCGTCAACGGTGGTTTGATCAAAGATCTGCTAGGGATGCAACTTTATGGTCAATATACCCAGCGTGAAGAAGATCAAATCTATGGTGGTTACCGAGGTCGCGATGCGACTAACTTGACCGCGAGATTTGCGCTCACGCCCAATGAAAATCACGATATCATGTTTGAAGTTGGTACTTCTAACCAAGAACTCGACAGCAGTTTAGGTAAAACCGTCACACCGTTAGCACCGGGCGAAGCCTGTGGTCGTCGCGGTTGCCCTGAATCTTCAACGACAGAATATGAAAACAGCACCTTCTCCCTTTCACATACAGGTCGTTGGGACTTTGGTACTTCGGATAGCTATATCAAGCATGAAGTGTTTGATAATAAAACCCGTAAGATGAAAATCACTAACACGGATGCGCAATCTAGCCTTATCACTACGTTAGGCCAAAGTCATACAGCGACCTTTGGTGCAGCATTCAATCATCAAGATCTCACCGACGAAACAGGTAACCAAGTGAGTGACTTAACTGATATTAGTCGCAAACAATGGTCGGTGTTTTCTGAGGATGAATGGCGCATTGTCGATAACTTTGCTCTGACCATGGGGCTGCGTTTGGATGATGATGAAAACTTTGGTAATCATGTCAGTCCGCGCGTTTATGGCGTGTGGGGATTAACCGACAGCACCACCTTAAAGGGCGGTGTATCAACAGGGTTTAGGGCGCCGAGTTTACGCCAGACAGTGCCCGACTGGGGACAAGTTAGCCGCGGTGGCAACATGTACGGTAATCCAGATTTACAACCTGAAACTTCAGTTAACTATGAGTTAGGTTTGTATTCTGATCTGACCGAGAGCATTACCGCTAGCGCGGGTGTGTTCTATAACGAGTTTAATGACAAGATCACCCGTGTAGCTTGTCCTGCGACTCAATGTACCGATGGTCCAAATCAATTTGGTTCTAATCCGACGACTTATGTGAACGTCGACGAAGCTGTGACCCAAGGGATTGAACTGAGTATCGACTATCGCATTCGCTCGAACTTGAGTTTGACAGGTAACTATACCTATACGGATTCGGAGCAAAAGACAGGTGTTTATAAAGGTAGCCCATTGAATCAATTGCCTAAGCATTTGATCCAAGCGTCTTTCAACTACGAGCCTATTGATAATTTAAGCACTTGGTTGAGGGTGAACTACCGTGGCGAAGAGAGCCAACCGACGACAGGACCTTCATCGAGCAGTTTAATCGCCCCTTCTTATACTCTGCTGGATTTGGGGGCTAACTACCAGTTGAACGATAGCCTGAAATTTAGCGCGGGCATTTATAACGCCTTCGATAAGAAAATTACCCAAGAAGAATACGGTTATATCGAAGATGGCCGCCGTTACTGGTTAGGTGTGACTTATAGTTTTTAACTAAAAAACAGTGACTTATAAAGAAGTCAGCACTTAGCTGGCTTCTTTTTTGATTATTCAAAATTCGGTTTACGAATAAACAGGATGCTGAGATCTTGCTTTGGCGTGAACTGTTTTTGCTGGAATTCAAAGGTGAGTGGATCGGTTTTTTTAAGCTCGCCATCAAAACACAGGCTAATGAGATCTGTGGGCTGGGATTTTTTAATAGTGAGTTTGAAGTCCTTAATCGCCCCTTGCCAGTTATTGGCCGTGACCAAAATATAGCTAAGGTGGCTCCATTCCACGCCATATTCAACATCTTCGCCGTCTTGTTTGACAACGAGATTACGCTTCCGAATACCTTGCTTGGCGCTTTCATCTAAACAGGCCAGTTCAGTGTAAGTATCGATAATACTATTGGCAGTATCGGGGATGCCCGTTGAGAGGCTTGGCGTGTAGCTATGGCTGATAGCGACAGATTGGCCCGCGGGAAAGGTTTGTTCCCACACAAAGTAATCACTTAGGGTAAAGGCGATTTGTTGGTTCTCATCCAACCATTGCTTGTGGAGTGCGGGTTTACCCTTGGGGACTTCAGCATATTCGGTAAAGTAAGCGACTTCATCTATCCCCCAACCAAGCTGTTTCAGCTCGGTTGAAATATCGGTTTTATCGGCAAGTTGGGCAACAAGCCTGTGCTGAGTTGGCTGGGTTTTGCCATTCACTTTAAGGGTGAAGTTATCAATGCTGCTGTGATCGGCTGAGCCAAAAAACATCGGTGGCATGGGAAAGGCTATGGGGACGATAAGATCCTGCGAACTGGTGTTGGTAAACACATAATCGACCCTGACTTCGGTCTCGCTGATGAAGAGGGACTCTTTATCCATACTGATATTAGGCTGATATTTCAAGGTAATAGAGCCATTAGCATCGCCAAAACTGCTATCGTTGGCAGAGGCAGTTTCTCCGTAGACGAGTAAAACTATAGCAAAAAGGGGTATGGCTAAGTGTGCTGACATGTACTTCTTAACTCTAGTTGGATGCTTTAAGTATCAATGGGGAACGATTATTGCGCGCGGGCGAGGTCGATGGCCGCACTTATCGCATTTCGCGCTTGTGGGCTATTTTTCCAGCAAGTAGTGCGCAGCATGCTGGCGACTAAGTTAGCAATATCATCCACTTCGTGTTGGGCGAGTTGTTGTAGCGAGCTGATGCCAATTTCTTCGAAGCGTTTAATTACTGTCGGGCCAACGCCTTTGAGTGCTAATAAGGCTTGTTTTTCTTGTTCATTAAAACCCATAACGAATACTCCTTTATTGTTGGGATTGTGCTCAATTAATAGTACTGGGCAAGATTACCTTTAAACCGAGTTAACAAAAAGGCCCTCGAAGGGCCTGTTTAGTCTTTATGAATCAACAATCATCAATAAGTGTTACATATCACAGGGTTTGAGCGGTTTACGCAACTGGGCGCGCACGTTATCCATGCCTGAGTAAAACTCTTTCATCATCAATAGACCCATCATCTTGCCGTTGTCGGTGACGATCAGATTGTCGGGATCTGTTGGGTCGTTTTTGATGGCGCCAATCAGTTTCATTGAGGTCATTTCTTTAAATAAGGCGGTATCTAAATTGACGCCAAAGGTTTCACGGAAATATTTACGCGATAAACGGCCGGAGAACATGCCCAGCAAAAAGCGATATTGCATCACGTCTTTTTTGCTGTAGTTCTTTTGTTGCTCGACACCCATTTGACCCGCTGCGATGCGTTCTTGGTACTTACGTAGCGAGAAAGTGTTCACATAAAGCGTGTCATTTAAGAAACTAAATGAGCCCGAACCTACCCCTAAGTATTCGTCGTAATCAATAACGTATTCGTCAAATCCTTCGTCATCGGTTTTACCAAATGCCCATGCAGATAATTGATTATATTGACCATTAAGACTGTTTAATATTTGGCGATATTGGTTTGCCATATCCGCTTGCGGCGCCGCTAATTTGCCTTTAACGCTCTTACGGGTTTGATGAGTGATCATCAGCGGATAGGTGGTAATTTGTCTTGGGTCTAAGCGCGATGCCATGTCGAGATCGTGTTGGATCACTTCATCGGTTTGGCCGCGGAAACCAAAAATCAGGTCGACGTTGATAATAGGGAACAACTCTTTGGCACCCATGATCTTGTCGAAGGTTTGCTGACCCGTGCCGAATTTATCGAGTCGGTCGGTCATTTTTAAAATATCGTCATTAAAGCTTTGTACGCCGATAGACATGCGATCCACTAAGCCTTTGAGCTGTTTAAAGCCTGGGCTGTCTAAATGCTGCGGATCGGACTCGCAGGAGACTTCTTTAATGCTAGGAAATAGGGTTTTAGCGTGTTCTATGGTACGGGCTAATTCGTCTTCTAATACCGTGGTGGTACCACCACCAATGTACATAGATTCAAAGTCATAGCCGAGGGCCTTGACCATTTCCATCTCTTTACGTAATGAGATGAAGTAGGCACGCGCCTTGTCTTCCTTAAACATAAAACGGTGGAAGGTACAGTAAGAGCACAGGGTATGGCAGAAGGGAATATGTGCGTATAGCATATATTTTTTGCCTTCAACCGGTGCTGGCATCATTTCTGCGGAAAGCGTATCGAGGCGAAGATTCTTATCGACATAGTACTGCATGACCCGTTCCATCGAGCCGAGCATCCAGTTAGGGACGGTAATATTCGCTTGATAAGGCGTTGCGATAGCGCCGCTGAGCGTTTGAATAACTGATGACATAACGATTCCTATCTGAGAGTGCTAACCGTAAACACCGAAATTGCTTTAGGTAATTCACGACCACCTAGCGCAATAAGACTACCTCGTATGTAATTGTTAAAACGTGAACTGGTTATAAGTTACGGTTTCCTAACAAGGAAATCACGGGCTTTTTGTTAAGCAGATCATGTTTTAGCGATTGAGAATGCATTTTTATCATGCATTTTTTAGCGGAATTTATTGTAGATTTGAGGGGTTAGCTTGCCGTGTCAGTCTAAATACTGAGATTGAAAATCACCATTCGAGGCATTTTGTTGCTGGCGGATTAGCGCTTGTCTATCCAAGGGGCGGCTGTCATCATCCGAGCGATAAAAATAACCTCTTGATGTAAAGGGCCCACTATGTTGGCAAAGGTAAACCGCTTCTTCCCGCTGTTGGCACTGATAGGCGCAATGACAGCTTATCTGATACCTAGTTGGTTTACTGAGCTTAAATCCGCCATAGTGCCGCTGTTGGTGATCATCATGCTATCTATGGGGCTCACCTTAGATCTTCAGGATTTTGCTAATGCATTCAAACAGAAACGTGCTGTACTCGCAGGACTCGTGCTGCAATTTTCGGTCATGCCGCTCAGTGCATTATTGATCAGCCTGTTATTAGGGTTAGATAGGGAACTCACCATAGGCATGGTGTTAGTGGGTAGTGTTGCAGGCGGCACCGCCTCAAACGTGGTCTGTTATTTGGCAAAAGGCGACGTGGCTTTATCGATAACCATGACGGCACTGTCAACCTTAGCGGGTGTGGTGTTAACACCACTGATTATTAAGCTGTTGATTGGGGAAATGATCGATATACCCTTCGCAGATATGCTGCTGAGTTTAGTGAAAATTGTGCTGATCCCTGTTAGCGTTGGCGTGATTATCAATCATTTTTTTAAATCGCTGGTGGCTAAAGTCGCTCCTGCATTGCCACTGATTTCTATCTTGGCAATTGTGATGGCGATTACGATTATCGTGGCGTTAAATGCCAATCAGTTTGGTAAAGTTGGCCCGATTATTCTGCTGGCGGTGTTCTTACATAATGGCCTTGGTCTCGCCTTAGGCTATTTCTGTTGCCGTTTATTAGGCTTTAACCACACAGTTTGTAAAACTATCTCCATCGAAGTTGGCCTACAAAACTCCGGTCTCGCCACTGCTTTATGTATTAAATTCTTTAGCCCCATTTCCGCCATCCCCAGCGCCATCTTCTCGATATGGCATAACCTATCAGGCGCCATGCTGGCGGGATATTGGGCGAGGGAATCGCAAGATTAAGATGTTGCTGTCGAAAATAGATAATGCCTGTGGCCTAGCAAGCGCGGCCACAGGCTTAAATTGCTGTGGCTAATTAACCGGTAATGGGGTCTCGACAGGCATGAGTGTTAGCTGCAAGATATTTTCTTGCCGGCTTAATGCCAGTGGCAGTGTGTAGTTGGGAAAGCGTAATCCGAATACGGCACCTTGTTGTAACAAGTGATACAGCTGATCTGTCATGGTAATCGTTAAACTGGCGCAGCCATGTTCATCGACTCTGCCTTCTAGTGGTAAGGCGATTTTGTCAGCTAAGGTTAGATACGCCGCCATACGCCAGTGCGAGTTTTCTCCAATATTGTATGTGCTGCCATGCAGTTGGTTGTAGCTTAAACCACAGGCCTGCAAGCTTAATTGGGTTGTGGCCGCTGTTGGCAGCAAAATAGTCTGTTGCCGCTGCTGTGCCAGAAATGTGCCCCACGCCAGCCGATTTATAACTGAGTCCAGTGAGATGGGAACATACTGATCTTGCTGTTTTAGTGCATTAAAGCGGGCAATGCCCTGTTCCAATTTAGTGAGATCGTCTTCATATTCCAGTTGTGCCTTAAGCAGATTATATGCGGGCGTTTTAGCTTGTTCCATGCCGGCTAATGCCGCTTTCTCGTAGTATGCCAGTGCTTTCACTTTATCGGCTTCTGTGCCCAAACCGCGCTCTTCCATGCTGCCTAAATGATAGTTAGCTATGGCAACTTGACGCTTAGCACCTTGTAAAAATGCGGCTTTCGCGCCGCTGTAGTCATTTTCGTTCAACAGTAGGGCACCGTAGTTTGTCCACGCCGTACCGTCATCTGTTGCCATACCCAATTCCAGCCACTTTATGGCTTGCTGGCGTAACTGCGGGAGGTCGAGACTTTCTCTTTCGCTGCCGACACTTTGCATCGCCATTAAATAAGCACGCAGATACTCGCGTGAGGCATTATCCAGATAGAGGTTATCGGGCTGGAGTTCAAAGGCTTGCCCAAAGTAACTCCCCGCTTGCTGCGCCGCAGTGATTGCTTTCGCTAGATAGAACCTTGAGCTGGGATCTGCCGGACTGTGTGCTCGTCCTAGGTTATATAAGGTCGGTAGTTTAAGACCCCGCGCCAGCGCTTCTTCTAACAAGGGGATGGCCTGCATTTTTCGATCATTATCCAGCGCCATGCTGCCTAGATTATGGCTGGCACGGGCCGAACCTAAGGCTCTGGCTTGTTCATAGTATTGGCTGGCGGTGGCATTGTCTTGCGTGACGCCACGGCCGAGATGGTAGGCTTTACCCAGTAAGAATAACGCCTCAGCATTGTTCTCTGCTGCTTGCTGTTGTGCTTGTTGCAAGAAAGCGTCGTATTGTTGTTGCTCAAACAATTGTTCCAGCGTGAATTTTTCCGCCGTTGCTGCAAAGCTTACGGTCAACAGTAATAGGAGAGTAGCAATAGTGAATAACTTCATAACATCCTTGTCGTTAAGCGGGTACTTGTAAGCGGTAGTGCTAGTGAAGTTGTTTAACGTAGAGGCTTGTTATGCTACAAGCAAGCCTTGCGGTTTACCACTGTGTTATGGACAGGCGGATAAAATGAGGCTGTGAACTAAATATGACAAATGTACTGCTAATGTATCGGGTACTTTGTTTATGAGTAATATAGAGTGTTGGTGTTATATGGAAGTCGATGATGGTGTTATTGATTTAATCCGAAGGTTTTTAGTTATACTCAATATTTAAGGATGAATAAATATGAAATTTTTACCTGATGAATGGATAATAAAGCGGGTAATTATATATATTGTTATTGCATGTTCATTTACTGCGAGTGGCAATGAACTGCCTTTAAAAAAAGAAAATATACTGCGTGTAGAGCACTCCGGTGCTATTCAATTTATAAGTGCCCTTATCCAATCTGACACATCCAATACTTTAGTGTATGAATCTTGGAGTGGACATAATATGGAAAAAGCTTGGCTGAGGTATACACATTTAAATTTTGATCACGGCGTGTTAGATAAGGGGGTATTAGCCAATATTTTACCTGAAATTCCTTCTAATATAGTCTCGTCCGTGAGTTTAGTTAACTTTAATGGCGAAGATTGGTTGTATTATCTTGAGGCCCGCAGCTTTAAGTCTGAGGCTGATGTATTTCGAGCAAAATTGCGTAATGGGGTTTTAGTCGAAATAGAACCGGTATTATTAAAGGATGCGATTTCGCCATCAAGTAATATTAAATTTCATCGAGTTAGTCGCGACAGCGTTGCTATTGTGTTTACCGCTAAAAAATGTTGCAGTCTTTATTTTGCACTAAGTCATGATGGCGTCAAATTTGATACCCCCTCGGCTATAAATAGTTCAGGTTTCATGCCTTATCTTTCATCTTTCTCCGGTGGTGATATCGTCTATTTTTTTCAAAAATCCTTCCGCACAAGTAAAACTCAGCCCAGCGGTAAACCTGTCTATATTACTAAGACCCATTTTAGATTATCCAGTAATTTAGGGGAGACTTGGACAGAGGCTGTATCTATTAACTTGACTGATGCGACAGTGCACGATGCTAAGGCTATTATCAGACCAGATGGCAATATTGATATTTATTATGTTTACCCCATTCAAGAAAATAGTGGATTATCCCTTTGGCGTCGATGCCTGAACCCTGATGGTCAATTAGGTGTTGAGGAGTTAGTGGTTGAGCCTAGTTTCGGCAATATTGCTAAGCCGACTCCCCATCGTCTTAATACTGGGGAATTACTCATTACCTTTGTCGAGCAAGGAAAAGTCGTATTAGGGGGTGATCATAACCTTCATGCGGCAATTATCTCCCGTGATGCTAGCTGTGATATTGGGCCAGCTGTAATTCAGTAGCCGTGACTTGATACGTTCTTTGCAGTTAAATAGCGACTCAAAAAAAATTAAGCGAAATCCCTTGCGAGTCATGGCACGCAAGGGATTTGTGTCGAGAGTGGACGAGTAAATATAAACTTAAAGCTTAAAATGCGAGACCACGCCGACGAGTTGTTCCTTCGTCGCGGCCAAAGAGGTTGCGCTATTGAGGGTGGCTTTACCGCTTTGATTCAGTTCATCGACCATTTCACGAATGGTGGCCAGATTACGGTTTATCTCTTCGGTCACAGCGCTTTGCTCTTCTGCTGCGGTGGCGATTTGATTACTTAGCCCATTAATATCGAACACATAAGTGGTCAGGGTATCAAGGTTTTCCGTCACTAGATTAGTGGTATCGGCGGCTTGTTGGCAACTGTGTTTGGTTTGCTCCATTGCGGTTACGGCGGCATTGGCACCAAGATAAAGTTGTTCCAGCATCTGGTTGATTTCTGCGGTACTTGCTTGCGTGCGCGCGGCCAGTGAGCGAACTTCATCGGCGACAACAGCAAAGCCTCGACCTTGTTCACCTGCACGGGCGGCTTCGATGGCTGCATTAAGCGCTAGCAGATTAGTTTGATCGGCAATTTCACCTATTACATTCAAAATCGCGGCGATATGACGAGTATTTTCGTTCATATCATTAATCGCATCAGCAGCGACATCGACTTTAGCGACCAAGGCAATCACAGTGTTGGCAGCTTGTTCGACGGCTTTCTTCGATTTATCCGCTTGCGCATTTGCTTGTTGAGTAAACTGGGCTGCGGATGCAGCATCACCCGCGACATTATGGGCCGTGGCGCTCATTTCAGTCATGGCTGTCACGACTTGGTCGGTTTCAACGGCGTGGATTTGTAGTGCATGATTATTGGCATTCGACTGCACATTCAATTGCTCTATTTGGTCGGACATATGATCCGAGGCTTGGGCAATTTCAGACATAATTTCACGTAGATTACCTATCACGCTGTCGAGATCTTCTGCGAGTGAGCAGAGCTCATTTTGTCCTTTAATATTTGTTTTATGAGTTAGGTCGCCATGGGCAAGACGTTCCATTACCCGTTTTATCTCATTGATTATGTGGACGAGTTGTTTACTCATAATGAGGGCGCTGAAGAGTGACGCTACAATCGCGAACAAGATCAATCCCAGTAGGATGCTTTCTGTTGAGGTGACTTTATCTTCAGCTTGTTTGCCTAACTCATGATTTCGCTGAGTGATCAGCGCGACTAATTGGTTGATTTGATTACTGACCTTAGGCCCGAGCGCTGCACGCTCAGCGGTTAGCTCAGGTACTGCTCCAGTTTGTTTAGCGAGTGCCAGTTCTTCTTGGTAGAGACGAACATAATGTTCTGTTTGTGGCAAAAGTGTGTGAATAGCTTGAGCATCAGCGCCCATGAAGTCGGTATTAAATTTGGTCAGTTGAGAGACAAGTTGTGCGACCTTATGTTGTTGATCGGCGATAGCTTTACCGTTGTGGACTAAGGTGGCTAAGCGCAGCTCAAAAAAGGATTCTCGTACTGTAGTGAAAGTTTCTGCGAGCTGAGTGTTGTCGACTAGGCTTTTACTGGTCTCACCGAGTTCGTTAAAACTGCGATAGCACGAAATACCTATGATGATCAGTAAGATACTTGTAAACACTGATGGCAATGCCGTCAATGTACTGGTTTTGGCATTTTTAAACATGGTGACCTTCTAGGATAAAAAGCAGCAATGCGTAATTTAATTACGCTATAGGTAATTTTAGCGTGTGCGTGAGCTAGCCAGCAAGAGAGTATTTTATGGAAATGTCCACTAAGATACTGTTTTTAATTGAATTGTTTTATTGGTGTTGCATCTGGTTGGTTGCTAAGTTACGAAATGTTGTGTTGTTTAAATTCAAATTTTATCTAGATGATTGTTTTTATTATTAAATACCTATGATACATGCAATTTTTTTTACAGTGATTTAGCATTTAAATTGGTCTTTGTGATCTCGTACTCAAATGCTATAAATGATTCAAAATGTAATTCAGACATATACTTAAAGCCGATGACTCATGCTGAAATAAAAGCCCCCGCCAGTAGTGATTGACGGGGGCTCTACGTTTGCTAGTGGCTAAGTATTTTTTGAATACCTACAACTAGATTTCAGTCTTATTCTTTATATTTAAGCGTGCCGTTGGCTTTGATTTCATCAAACCATAGGTTGTGATGTTGGCTTGCCCAGTTTTCATCACAGTAGCCTGACACCATACATTCCATACCACCTTCTGACATCACAGTTGCCATGAAGATGTGTACGATAGAGAAAGCACAGATCACGATAGCGCTCACTGAATGCAGTACCAGGGCGATCAAGCTTAATGTACGGCTTGGCTCGAACAGGTTAGGGAAGAGTAATAACATGCCCGAGGCCGAAATCACTAATCCAAACAGGGCAAATGCCCAGAACCACATTTTCTCACCCGCGTTAGCAAAACCTGCATCTGGGTGCTTACCTTTGAACGGACCAAAGTTAATGTAACCGCCTACTACCATGAACCACTTTACGTCGTACATTTTTGGCAGTTGGTTTTTCGCCCATAGGGTGGTCATCAATGCCCAACCTATCATGAAGGGAATCGCCATCACGTCATGGATTTGCTTCGCGCCATAGACGATTGCTTCCCAGATGCCTTCGCCCAACCAAGGTTGGAAGAAGAAGCGACCCGCCAGCAAGGTTAAGCCTGTTAAAATCAACAGTAAGCATGGAATCGCGCCTAACCAGTGGATTGAAACATCAAACTTAGACCAGCGATGCACTAACTTGCCTGAAAAACCATGGTGCAGCTTGGAGATGCCATTCACCTTGATAAATAGGACAAAGATAATGATCATACCGAATAGCGCTGCCATTAAGGCGGGCGCTAACCAGTCGCTACGCAGCTCTAATACCCGTAAATCATAGGTATTGATCGGCTGAGCATGAAACTCACTTTGGGAGGTAGTGTATCCCGTGGCACCATCCTTCAGTTGCGCCCAAATTTGGGCATCAGACTGCTGAACTTGATTCGCCAGTTCATCACCACCATTGGCTATACACACAGCACTAAATAACAGTGCTATGGCTAAACCTATGTGTTTGAACCATTTGTTCATCATACATCCTCTCTCACTTAGTCGCGCCCACCTAGATAGGCGCTAAGCTAAGTCTGTGGACAGATCCTGTTGACCTGAATTAATTCCAAGCCGCGTTTTTAGCACCACGATAAGCCACACGCTCACGGAAGATGCTTGAAACCACTTCGGCATCACCTGCTAACAGGGCTTTAGTCGCGCACAGTTCTGCACACATAGGCAGTTTGCCTTCGGCAATACGGTTTGAACCGTATTTTTGGCGTTCTGCATCTGAGTGGTTTTCTTCTGGGCCACCGGCACAGAAGGTACATTTATCCATCTTACCGCGGCTACCAAAGGCACCTTTTTTCGGGAACTGAGGTGCGCCAAATGGACAGGCGTACAGGCAGTAACCGCAACCAATACAGGCATCTTTGTCGTGTAGCACTATGCCGTCGTCAGTTCTGTAGAAGCAGTTTACTGGGCAAACCGCCATACAAGGTGCATCTGAGCAATGCATACAGGCGACAGAGATTGAGGCTTCACCACGTTGACCATCGTTGATTGTCACTACGCGGCGGCGTTGGATCCCCCACTCGAGAGCGGAGTCGTTTTCGTTTTTACAGGCAGTGACACAACCGTTACATTCGATGCAGCGCTTGGTATCACACAAAAATTTCATTGTAGCCATAATGGCAATTCTCCTAGCTTAAGCTGCACTTACGCTTTAACAATCTGACAGAGTGATGCCTTGGTTTCCTGCATTTGTGTCACAGGGTCATAACCATAGGTCAGCGCAGTGTTACAAGATTCACCAATAACGTAAGGCACTGTTCCCTCTGGATAATTAGGCGCCAAACTTTCTCCGTGCATCACACCCGCAAAGTGGTATGGCATAAAGGTAACGCCGGGTTTTACCCTTGGGGTAACCATGGCTTGCACCTTAATACGGCCACCTTCGGCGCCTTCTAACCAGACATCTTCACCATTACGAATGCCGCGATCGGCAGCGTCGGCAGGGCTTATCTCAACGAACATTTCCTGTTGAAGTTCAGCCAGCCAAGGGTTG
Source organism: Shewanella sp. SM95 (assembly GCF_025653595.1). Lineage (NCBI taxonomy): Bacteria > Pseudomonadati > Pseudomonadota > Gammaproteobacteria > Alteromonadales > Shewanellaceae > Shewanella > Shewanella sp. SM95. The sequence goes on along the minus strand of NZ_JAKKSE010000014.1, from coordinate 14,966 downwards.
GAGCGAGATTCTTCACCACCACCTTCGTATTCAACCAGACGACCCGATGTCAGTACCAGCGGGTACTTGCCGCTCATGTCTTTGTCTTGGATAGACTTATACAGCGTAGGGAGACGGTGTACTTGCATGTCGTCATAGGTTGGGTATTTCGCCACTAAGTCACGACGTGCTGTGTATAACGGTTCACGGTGTACAGGGACTTGATCAGGGAAAGTCCAAACAATACAACGAGCTTTAGCATTACCAAAGGGGATACAACCGTGCTTGATCGCCACGCGCACTATGCCGCCTGACAAATCTGTTTTCCAGTTTTTACCTTCGGCTTCCGCTTTTTCTTCCGCCGTCAGATCATCCCACCAACCCAATTGTTTGAGCATATCGGCAGTAAATTCTGGGTAACCGTCTTGAATTTCAGCGCCTTTAGAATAAGTGCCATCGGCTAAAATGCTTTGACCCTTATATTCAACACCGTAACGGGCGCGGAAGTTACCACCGCCGTCTTTAACGTGTTTGGCTTGGTTATAGAGGATTTGAGTGCCAGGGTGCTTAGCTTCTGGCGTGCCCCAACATGGCCAAGGTAAACCGTAGGTTTCGCCTTTAGCTGGGCCGCCTGCGGCTTCCAACGTCTTGTTGCTGAAAGTGCCCCAGTTTTGGGTGTGTAACTTGATACGCTCAGGGCTTTGACCTGTCATACCGATAGTCCACATACCGCGGTTGATTTCACGGGTGATTTCTTCAATCACAGGTAAACCATTTTCAATCGCGATGCGTTTAGTGTACTGCTCGGCAATACCCAGTTTTTGGGCCAAACGGTACATGATTTCGATGTCGGTTTTAGACTCGAACAGTGGCTCGATGACTTGCTCACGCCACTGGATAGAACGGCCTGAGTTAGATACTGAACCGTGAGTCTCAAACTGAGTTGCCGCAGGCAGCAGATATACGCCATTCTTACGACGGTGCATAACACCTGCCATTGTTGGGAATGGATCGACAACGACGACTGTATCCATCTTGTCTAAGGCATCACGCACTTCACGTTGACGGGTTTCAGTGTTGACAGATTGTCCCCAGAAAAACGCCATACGGATATTATCTTTCTGTGCTAACTTGCTCTTATCTTCTAACACACCATCGTGCCAACGAGAACAAGGGATACCCGGTGTCGTCATTGGATCTTTGCCAAGGTAGGCTGTTTGATCGAAACGACCTTTCACCCATGCCATGTCCAGATCCCAAACATGGGTCCAGTGACTCCATGCTGCTGAGGTCAAACCGTAGTAACCGGGTAAGTTATCAAATAACAAACCTAAGTCAGTGGCGCCTTGTACGTTATCGTGGCCACGGAAAATGTTAGTGCCGCCACCTGAAACGCCCATGTTGCCTAGTGCTAATTGCAGAATACAATAAGCGCGAGTGTTGGCATTACCAACGTGGTGTTGAGTTCCACCCATACACCAAATCACAGTGCCAGGACGGTTATCAGCCATTAATTTAGCCGCTTGATAAACCTCGGCTTCGCTCACACCAGTGATGTTTTCGACTTCTTTAGGTGGGAACTTCTTCACTTCAGCACGGATACTTTCCATCTCGAATACGCGGTGCTTGATAAAGGTTTTATCTTCCCAACCATTTTCAAAAATGTGCCATAACATACCGTAAATAAAAGGAATGTCAGTGCCTGGGCGAATTGCACAATGCAAGTCTGAATGCGCTGCAGTGCGAGAGAAACGTGGGTCAACGACGATGATTTTGGCGTTGTTTCTTTCTTTAGCGATCAGAATATGTTGCATCGAAACGGGATGCGCTTCTGCTGGGTTTGCCCCGATCAGGAAGATGGCATGAGCATTCTGGATATCGTTGAAAGAGTTCGTTTGCGCACCGTAGCCCCAAGTGTTAGCAACACCGGCTACCGTGGTAGAGTGACAAATACGAGCTGAATGGTCGACGTTGTTTGTGCCCCACATAGCCGCTAACTTGCGGTACATGTAACAACCTTCGTTAGAAAACTTAGCGCTACCCATGAAGTACACTGAGTCTGGGCCAGATTCTTTACGAATGTTGAGCATTTGGTCGCCCACTTCGTTAATAGCATCTTCCCAAGAGATTTTTTTCCACTTGCCATCAACCAATTTCATTGGATATTTCAGGCGTTTTTCACCATGACCATGTTCACGCAGTGCAGCACCTTTCGCGCAGTGACCGCCAGCGTTGAATGGGTGGTCAAATGCGGGTTCTTGGCCCGTCCACACACCATTTTGTACTTCGGCATACAGGCCACAACCGACGGCGCAGGCACTACAAATAGTACGTTTGATTTCGATTGGCGCATCATGCGGCACTTCTTTGGCTTCGACACGACGCATCATGCCTGTGCCCATCAGAGATGCTGCAGCAATACCACCTGTGGCGATACCTGCGTGCTTCATAAATTGACGACGGCTGATGCCTAACGCCGGTTTGTCTGCCACTGTGGCAACATTGGACTTGCGAGTTAACTTCATCGCTGACTTCTCCTAGATTAGCTGCGCAAGCTATCGTAATAGCTGCTGATATGCGCAGTTTCGTGGTAACCCTTTGACTCTTTAGTGGTTACCTTGCTGCTCTCGCTGACCTGTGCCACGCTCATGCCGGTTGCGGCAATAGCGGCACCCGCTACGCTGCCGACGGTGAGCGCTTTGAGCAAAGATCGGCGAGATAAATCGCTGGGTTGCTGCTTCATGCTGACTCCTGAAATTAGGGTTTAGTTTTTGAGATCGCACGGCTTTTTGTGGGGGTTTATCTTGTTATCAAAAAGTGAAGATTAGCGACGGAAAAGATAATGAAATCATCTTGTTTACCATCAATCATCGCGCGTGACGGCAATATAGTAGGAAAGGGTTGAGTAGGAATTGATCTAGGACAGTTTGCAGCCCTGAAATCGGCAGCCGTTCTCTTAAAGCGTTAACTCGCTCATAGTTTAGTGAACTACTGGGGAGGATGGCGTTGGCGGATTTTTGTATCTCGCTGTTTCAGTTGTTAATTTTTTGTACTGTTGAATTAATGCGAGGGGTATCAGTGCGAATAAAAAACACCCCGCGAGGCGGGGTGTTTTGAGGATGTAAAAGCTGCGGTTTAACTTAGTCTTTATACTTTAAGCTGCCGTTGGCTTTGATTTCGTCATACCACAGGTTGTGGTGCTGGATTGCCCAGTTTTCATCACAATAACCTGACTTCATACACTCCATACCGCCTTCGCTCAGTACGGTCGCCATCCAAATATGCACTATAGTAAAGGCAATCAAGATAATGGCGCTGATAGAGTGGATCAGCAGCGCGCCCATAGAGGCTTCGCGGGGTAAATCCAAGCCTGGCAATACCAACATGATGCCAGATACGCTGATGAATAAACCAAACAACATCAGGGTCCAGAACCACATTTTTTCACCGGCGTTAGCAAACCCACTGTCAGGGTGCTTACCTTTGAATGGGCCAAAGTTGATATAACCACCTACCACTAAAAACCATTTCAAATCATACATCTTGAAGGTTTGTAACGGCATCCATTTCACCACACATACAGCCCAAGCCGCGATAAAAATGGGACCTGCCCAATCGTGGATTGTTTTGCTGCCATAGATCAATGGCGCCCAAAGGTCGGGGCCTAACATTGGCTGTATGACATGCTTACCTAACATTATGGTTAGACCGGTAAACATCAGTGCCAGACAGCTGCTCGCCATGATCCAATGGATCCACAGATCCGCCTTTGACCAGCGCGAAACCATCTTGCCTGAAAAGCCATGACTCAGTTTTGATGGACCATTCACCAGATAAAACAATAAGAAAGCACCAAACACACCCACCACGGCTAGCGCCATGACGGGGGTTAAGTATTCATTTCTCAGTTCTTTACCTTGGTTACCGGCAACGTTAATCAACACCCCAGTATCTATTCCTTTGGCAGTGGTATAGCCGGCATCGCCTGCTTTTACCGCTCGCCAAAGATCGGCATCGCTGGTTTGCGCTTTCGCCTGTTGTTGACTCGATTGCTGATCACTTGCGTGTACTGGGTTTGAGCTCATGACTGAACCTAATCCCAATCCCATGACGAGCACCAACAGAGCAAACAGACTGCGCAGTGATTTGTTTAACTGTTTGTTTAACATTTTCACTCCTTGCCAGAGGTTAGGGATTTCTCCCTAACCCTCGCTCTGCTTAGTTAATCTCACCTGTCTTGGGGTTGTAACCCCAAATCACGTTAGGATTGCCTCGAGAGGCCATACGTTGACGGTAAATGTTTGATACCACTTCCGCATCACCTGCGAGCAGCGCTTTAGTAGAACAAAGCTCAGCACACATAGGTAACTTACCCTCAGCAATACGGTTGGCACCGTATTTTTTACGCTCGGCTTCGGAGAAGGTTTCTTCTGGGCCACCGGCACAGAAAGTACACTTGTCCATCTTGCCACGACTACCAAAGGCAGTCTTTTTCGGGAATTGCGGTGCACCAAATGGACAAGCATAGAAGCAATAACCACAACCGATACAAGTATCTTTGTTGTGTAGCACTATGCCGTCTTCGGTACGGTAGAAACAATCTGCCGGACATACGGCCATGCAGGGAGCGTCAGTACAGTGCATACAAGCCACTGAAATTGAGGCTTCGCCAGGTAGACCATCGTTGATCGTCACCACGCGGCGACGTTGAATTCCCCACTCGAGAGCGGAGTCGTTTTCGTTCTTACATGCAGTGACGCAACCGTTACACTCGATGCAGCGCTTGGTGTCACACAGAAATTTCATGACTGCCATAATGGCTTATCTCCTCATCAAGTAGGTTAGGCTTTGCTGATTTGGCACAAGCTGGACTTAGTTTCTTGCATCTGAGTCACAACGTCGTAGCCATAAGTTAAAATGGTGTTTGCAGATTCGCCTATCACGTAAGGCACTGTGCCTTCTGGATAGTTTTTCGCTAGGCTTTCGCCTTCAAACACCCCTGCAAAGTGGTATGGCATAAAACATTCACCGGCAATAACGCGCGGTGTCACCATAGCCTTAACCGTGATTTTGGCGCCTTCTGGACCATGAACAAAAACATTGTCACCGTCGCGAATACCGCGATCCGCTGCATCTGCAGGGTTCATTTCGATGAACATTTCTTGTTGTAGTTCAGCTAACCAAGGGTTAGAACGGGATTCTTCACCACCACCTTCATATTCCACTAGGCGGCCTGATGTGAGTGCCAATGGGAAGTCTTTAGCAAAATCCTTGTCTTGAATTGACTTATACAGTGTCGGTAAACGAGCAACCATACGATCTTCGTAGGTGGGGTATTTAGCGACTAAGTCACGACGAGGCGTGTAAAGTGGTTCGCGGTGGCGTGGAATATCGTCTGGGAATGTCCATACAATACAACGAGCTTTAGCGTTACCGTAAGGGATACAGCCGTGCTTGATAGCAACACGTTGGATACCGCCGGAAATGTCAGTTTTCCAGTTTTTGCCTTCGGCGTGTTTTTTCTCGTTTTCGGTCAGGTCATCCCACCAACCTAATTGCTTAAGCATATCGGCGGTAAATTCAGGATAGCCATCTTGGATCTCACTGCCTTTAGAGTAAGTACCTTCGGCAAGAATATTATTGCCTTCATGTTCCACACCATAGCGAGCACGGAAGTTACCGCCACCGTCTTTCACATGTTTGGCTTCGTTATACAGAATTTGGGTACCAGGATGTTTCATCTCTGGTGTGCCCCAACAAGGCCAAGGTAAGCCGTAGGTTTCGCCTTTGGCAGGACCGCCGGGGGCTTCTAAGCTGTCAGCATCAAAAGTACCCCAGTTTTCTTGGTGCATTTTTAAACGCTCTGGGCTTTGTCCGGTATAACCGATAGTCCACATACCTGTGTTAAATTCGCGGGTGATATCTTCAATCAAAGGCTCTTCACCATTGACTTTAATATGCTTGAATAGCTCTTTATCTATACCCACTTTTTTGGCGAGTTTGTACATGATCACATGATCAGGCAGGGATTCGAACAGGGGTTCTATGACCTTAGAACGCCATTGTACTGAGCGGTTAGTCGCAGAGATTGAACCGTAGGTTTCAAACTGGGTTGCCGCAGGAAGTAAATAAACCCCATCTTGACGTTGGTGCATAACACCCGCCATGGTTGGGAATGGATCGACAACGACGACGGTATCCATTTTATTTAAAGCTTCACGCACTTCACGGCCACGGGTTTCAGTGTTGACCGATTGTCCCCAGAAGAACGCCAGACGAATATTGTCTTTTTGCGCTATCTTGGTTTTATCTTCTAACACGCCATCGTGCCAGCGCGAACAAGGAATACCCGCAGAAGTTTGCGGTTTTTGTCCTAGATATTCGCCTTGATCGAAACGGCTCGCTACCCAATTAGGGTCGAGATCCCACACATTATTCCAATGGGCCCAAGCGCCAGTCGTTAAACCGTAGTAACCCGGTAAGTTATCAAATAACAAACCAAAGTCGGTTGCGCCTTGCACGTTATCATGGCCACGGAAAATGTTAGTGCCGCCGCCAGGTACACCCATGTTGCCCAGTGCTAACTGTAAAAGACAGTAGGAGCGAGTGTTAGAGTTACCCACGTGGTGCTGAGTACCACCCATACACCAAATAATGGTGCCGGGTTTGGTTTCAGCCATCATTTTGGCGACGCGGTACATCTGCGCCTTTGGTACACCTGCAACTAACTCAACTTCTTCAGGGGTATACTTCTTCACTTCCTCGCGGATACGATCCATGCCATAGACACGGTGTTTGATAAACTCTTTATCTTCCCAGCCGTTTTCAAATATGTGCCATAACAGGCCATAAATGAAGGGGATGTCTGTGCCAGGACGGATATGCACGTACTCGTCAGATTTCGCTGCAGTACGGGTGAAACGTGGATCAACAACGATGATTTTGGCACCGCGTTCTTTACCAATCAAAATATGCTGCATGGCAACAGGATGCGCTTCACTGGGGTTTGCCCCAATAAACATGATGCACTTAGAGTTGCGAATATCGTTGATTGAGTTGGTTTGCGCACCGTAGCCCCAAGTGTTAGCAACACCGGCTACCGTGGTAGAGTGACAAATACGGGCAGAATGGTCGACGTTGTTCGTACCCCACAATGCCGCAAATTTGCGATATAAATAAGCTTGTTCGTTAGAGAACTTAGCGCTACCCATAAAGTAGACTGAATCTGGGCCTGACTCTTGACGAATTGAAGCCATTTTATCGCCGACTTCATTAATCGCTTGATCCCAAGAGATCTTTTTCCATTTTCCGCCTTCTAACTTCATGGGGTATTTCAGGCGTTTTTCGCCGTGACCATGTTCACGCAGTGCAGCACCTTTCGCGCAGTGACCGCCAGCGTTGAACGGGTGATCAAATGCGGGTTCTTGACCCGTCCATACACCATTTTGTACTTCTGCATACACACCACAACCTACGGCACAGTGAGAACAGATGGTACGTTTTACTTCGGTGGGAACATTATGGCCAATATCTTCTTGGGCCTGTGCTTTACGCATCATGCCTGTGCCCAGCATGGACGCCGCAGCGATCCCTCCTGTGGCAAGACTTGCCGATTTTAAGAACTGACGACGATTGAGACCCAGTGCTGGCGCTTTAGCTTCGACAACCTGGTCTGTTTTGCGGGTTAATCGCATCACACACTCTCCTCTATTTTAGTTTTAAAGCGACGCATAATAGCTACGAATATGGTCGGTTTCGCGGTAGTTCTCACTTTTAGGCTCTGTGGTCGCTGCCGTTTTTGTCGAAGCTAACGCTTGACTACTTACAGTGACCACTGCGCCTGCCGCACTGCCGAGTGCCAATGCTTTAAGCAATTGACGACGGCCCATGTCGGAAGCTGGCTTCTTCATAGTGTCTCCTTGTGTTACGGGATAAGGTGGTACAAACGGCTACCACCTCGGTTATTGTGGAAGCCTAAGCTTCCGTTATTGTTGCTAAGGTGAACATTAATCTCACCTTAGCAGTTTTAACTCATCTCTAACATTTACATTTAGCACGCACATGCCGCGCTATCACTCAGTTTAGTCTTAGTTCATTAACTCTACTGGTTTTGCTAAATCGCTGGTGGCTGGCTGTAAGTCTGCGCTGCCCGGGCAATTGACTGGAATATCTAAGCTTAATTGCTCAAAAGCACTGGCTTCCATTGCAAAAAACGCTTTTGCTAGCTGTGCAACCGTGGCGTAAAACGCCGCACTTGGCGCCTTGGCTAAATTGTCGCAAAAACGGTCAATCCAGCTGCCGATATGGCGTTGGTAAAAAGCCAATTGGCGATAACTTGGCGCTTCTAAAATCAGGGTTCCCATCACTTCACACAGGGCTGCAACGTGATCTTCGGGTTCCTTGACGTTGTCTTCGCGTTCAAACCCCAGTTGCATTAAGTCTTGGCGTAGCAATGCCAGTGGTTTATCCATCAATGAGCCCGTCATAAACCAGCTGCCGTAGGGCAGGATCTCACCGCAACCTACACCGAGGAACAGGGCAAAATACTCGTCTTCTAGTTGTGCGCTGTTGAACTGCTGTGCGGCGAGTTGGAGTGATAACCAAGCTTTAGTCATCTCGTTGTCTTCATTGGCATCAATTTCAAGATTGGCCAAAAAGTGTAGCAGTTCAGGGCTTGGCTGACGGCGCAATAGGGCGGCTAACAGTTGATAGATATCGGCTCTCAACTGATCGTTTTCTGAAACTTGTCTTACTGATTCGGTCATAGCGGATCTCTTATCGCAGTTGCTTTTCAGGATCTTGAAGAATGTCTTCAAACATGTCTTTTACCCGGCAGTCGCCACACATTTTCAAGCGTTCAATATTGGCAGAAAATGCGCTGTGCGCGCCGACCATATCCAGCATCCGATGCACCATAGATTGGGTCGCAAAAGGAGAGCCGCAGCGAATACATTCGAAGGGGGCTTCTTCTTTCAGGGTGTGTTGTTGCTGACGGGCAGCTTTATTAAAGTTAATTTGCGGGGTTAGGCTGATAACCTTTTCAGGACACGCTGCCTCACATAAACCGCATTGCACGCAGTTTTGCTCGATGAAGTGTAGTGCAGGTTTGTCGCCACCATCTTGTAATGCCATCGTGGGACAAATTGCCACGCAGGACATACACATAGTGCACTTTTCTACATTCACACTGACTTTGCCAAAGGGAATATTGTTGAGGCTAAGGCAAGTATCAATTTCACCCGCTTGGCTATTGAGGTGATCGATCGCTTCAAATAGCGTATTGCGTTTAGTGGTCGAGGCAAATGCAGCGGGCACGATCACGGGCCAATCTAAGCTGATATCGAGCATCGAATCTAAATCGGCAAGCATGCTCGGGTCGATGAGGCTAATGCGTTGTGGCTGGCCCATTTCATCTAAAATGCTATTGGCTAACGACAGTTCGCCTTTAAGCATTTGCGTTAGGGTTGGCGCTGTTGCGTCTGTGTTGAGGATCAGCACTTGGCGCGCGCCCCAAGCGAGTACTGACAACCAATGATCTACGCTAGCAACGGTAATTTCTTCGAGGGCAACGGGGATGATGTCGCCTGCTAAATCGTCACTAATAAAGTTGGCGCCGACGGCATTATCGTGGAACAAGATCACTGGTGCGGTTTGTGCTTGCTCGCGGAACCGACTAACAATTTTGTTCAGGTATGAATGCAAAGCTTGCGGCGTAGGTAAATCGTAACTGATAGCACCCGTTGGGCAAGCGCTGGTACAACTGCCTGCGCCGTGGCAAAGATATGGATCGATTTCAATTTTCTTTGCGACACTACTGATCGCATCTGCTGGGCAGAAGTTGAGGCAACGATTACAACCATTGATGCCATTGCGGTCGTGGGCACAGATATCTGGGTTAATTTTGACGTAGCGCGGCTTATCAAATTGGCCTATGAGATCGGGAATTTGCGCAAGGGCATCTTCGAGTTTTTCAGCGTCTTGGCCTACGTAAAAATAGCCGGGTGGCAGCATTTCTAAGTTCAAACAAGCTGCGCTGCTCAAATCGAGCACGATATCGAAATGGGGTTTACGGATTGACACTAAACTGAGTTCGGCTGCACCATCTTGATGTTCAACACTGACTTGAAATTGGCCTAAAAAGCCTTTTACGCCAATGAGTTTGTTGTAATAGCTTTCGACATCAGTTGCCGCTGCCATGACACGTTCTAGGTGCGCTTCATCTTGGCTGGTAATGGCTTCATTGGCTAAAATCACTCTATGGGCCATAGTGGACAATTTGTCCGCGGCGAGGCGAGCCAGATCTTCTGGGCCAATAATAAGAACATTGCCTTCGGTGGTATAGCTGACAGTTGGCGGGATCAGATTCTGCAACATCTGAGTTTGCGTTAATACCTGTTGTCGCGCTTGTTTTAACGCTTCTTGGGTTTGATTGGTCATCAAATAAGTGCTCACATTGCGTTCCTGAACAGTACTTTGGCTGTTTCTTGTTTTACTGTATCTGGGCAGATTTAGGCGGCTGGTAATAAGTAAGTCATTGCCTTTTCTGCTTTTATCTAAGCTTTTTTATATCTTAGTACAGCAATTCACATACCAAAGTTACGGACATTAAAATTAGCTAAACTGACGTTAAACAACTCGGGTATGTACCTGAGCTAAGGGCTCTGGTGCATTTTGGGGTAGGTCATCAGTCTCCCCATCCAAATTGTCCGTTATCGGCTCAGCTGCCCATTCGACTTCGACTTCATTAGTCTCATGAGTTGTTGTTTCGCTTACATCAAGACTCGTGGATGGATTGCTTTCTTCAGTTTGTTTGGCTAAAACAGCTGATTCTTCATCCGAGGTCTCGCTGTCTTCGGCTATGTAACGGAAGACTTTTTGCATCAATTCAGCTGAGGCTTCTGCACTGAGTTTCGGTTGATTACTGTAATCGAGTGCATATTCCAAAAGCCCATCTATCTCGTTGAAATGCGGTTGTTTCCACAGTGCACGTAGCGCTGCTGATTTAGCCGCAGGGTCAACATTGGCGCCCATAAAACTCGCAAAGCTGCCGCCTACTTCAATTTCGTCGGGATTGGGTAAATCCGCTGCAGTGAGGATGCGATTAGGATCGTCATGCTCTGCAGTATTAGGTTCAATGGCTGACTCTGCGGGTTGAAGCTGCTCAACTGCCATAGTGGGCTCGGCTACGATGGTCTCCTGAGGTGTGATTTCCCCGTCAGCTCGCGCTTCCTCTGCTGCAACTTGTTCGCGCCGTTGGTTCCAGCGACTCAGTAGCCCGCCTGTTTTTTGTATGGATTCAGCCATTAGTCCCTCCGCAATGGATCGTGACTTGGGCCTTGATTATTACGGCCATCGACATGTTTACGGCGATGAGCGGCAATTTCGACTTCACCATATTGGGTGATAAAGGCTTCAATCCAACAAGCGATAGCTTTTGGCATCAATAAGTTGAGGACAGGGGTATTGCCCTCAAGGCAACCCGCCGCGACATTCTGATCCGCCGATAATGCCGCCGGTATCCAAGTGCCATCGGCCGTTTCATCACATACTAAATACAGCATGGCGTTATCTAAATCGAGATTGAGGCGATAGCTGGCGCGTTCGTCTTTGTGCAGTTCGAGTAGCACTAAGGTTGCATCGTCTGGGGCTTGATGGGTGGCGGGAAGTAGGTGATCAATTTCCCATTGTACTGAGGTCCAGCGGCCAACTTGCTTCTCTACTTTCTTGAGTGAAACGTACATAGGCCAAACACTAGTTGTATGTTGCATTGTCTCTCCGTCTCAGCCGTGTTGATGGACAAACCGTAGAGTGAACGGTTCGGTTTTACCAACAAATTGCGATAAAAGGTCACTGCAATATTGGTGCCAGTAAACATAGTGGATTAGTTTGAGCTAGATCATCAAAAACACCCTATAAATTGGACATTTTGTCCAGTGCAGGATTTTGTTATGGGACATAAAAGGGCTAATGAAAAATCTGCATTGCGGCAGATCACGCATTTAACCCCAATTTTTATGTCTAGGTATAAATATTGCTATGCTCTGGCCATGACTCGTTAAGCGGTAACATTATGATCTCTGAAAATATCACTATTCCTGATTACAACATGAGCACAGATAGCGAAATAGCGGCAGCCAATCCTTCTCAAAAAACTCAGCATCATTGTTCTTTTGTGAGAACTCAAGTGGAAGTACCGCTAACCATTGCTGTAAAAGCAGTGAATGAAGCCGGGGAAGTGATGGATAAATTTGTCGCCTGCGAACGTCCGCTTACCGTGTATTTGAACTGGCGACCAATAGTGACACTTATGACCCTAGGGGCGAAACCTGAGTCACTGGCGTTAGGTTATCTTAAGAACCAAGGCTTTATTTCGGATGTCAGTCTATTGGACTCGGTTATTGTCGATTGGGATGTGAGTTCTGCAGCCGTGGTTACCCGTGAACAAACCGCCGATCTGGATGAGAAACTCTCCGAAAAAACGGTGACATCAGGCTGTGGTCAAGGCACGGTTTATGGCAGTTTTATGCAAGATTTAGACGGCATCAATTTACCAACGCCAAGTCTTAAGCAAAGCACCCTTTATAGCTTATTGAAAAATATCAACGAATATAATGAAACCTATAAAAATGCGGGTGCTGTGCACGGTTGTGGCTTGTGCGAAGACGATAAAATTATGGCTTTCGTCGAGGATGTTGGCCGTCATAATGCCGTAGATACTTTGGCTGGGGATATGTGGCTGACTCAGGATCGCGGCGATAATAAGATATTTTATACCACTGGCCGCTTAACTTCGGAAATGGTGATTAAAGTCGCCAAAATGGGGATCCCTATATTGCTATCACGCAGTGGCGTGACTCAGATGGGCTTAGCACTAGCGCAGCAGTTGGGTATTACTATTATTGCCCGCGCTAAAGGTCGTCACTTTTTGGTGTACCACGGTAGTGAAAATCTGCAGTTTGATGCCAATACGGCTCCTTAGCCCCAAGTTAGCTAAGACAGTAATGCTAAGACTTACATGCAGTAACGAAGAATAAGACAAGGAAACAAGATGACGTCTGCCAGTGAATTGGTCTACATGAGCGCGAAGCAAGTGGCCGAGTATTTAGATCTTAATGAGAAAAAAGTCTACGCCATGGCTAATGACAGAATTCTCCCCGCCACTAAAATCACCGGTAAATGGCTATTTCCGAAAGTGTTAATCGACCGTTGGGTAATGGATTCTTGCCACAGTGGCATGCTGACCGACCGTTTATTGATCACTGGTAGTGACGATCCACTATTATCTATGCTGGTGGCGCGTTTGATGGCGCAAGTTGGTAGCCGTGAGTTGATAAGCTACAGCGCAACAGGTTCACGCTTAGGGTTAGAGTTGCTTGCTAAAGGTTATGCCGATGTGTGCACCTTACACTGGGGTAGCATGGAGGATAGAAATATTCGCCACCCAGCTTTACTTAAAGGTTATAACAACCATCAGCAATGGATCATGGTGCATGGTTACTCTCGTCAGCAAGGGTTGATCATGCGTGCCGATATGCACCACAGATGCCAAGAAGAAGATAAAGTCGTGAACTTGCCTTGGCGTTGGGTGAGTCGTCAGGGGGGCGCAGGTAGCCAACAGCACTTAGAGCATTGGTTGTTAAAGCAAGGTGCTCGCTTAGATCAACTTAATGTCGTGCTAACGGCCTATAGTGAACGCGAGTTGGCGGGTTATATCGCTAGGGGGGATGCCGATATTGGTTTTGGTTGTCAATCTGTGGCTTTGGAAAGTGGTTTAAGTTTCGTGCCGCTGATTAAAGAGTCTTTTGATTTCGTTATGCCGCAAAGCATTTACTTCCGTCGTCAGCTTCAACAACTTTTTACTATGTTGGCGAGCGGTCACTCGAGGCAAATGGCGGCACTACTTGGTGGCTATGATCTTACAGACTGCGGACAACTGCTATGGAGTGCGAGCTAATCCACTCAACTCGGTAATGGATTAAGGTGAATAGAGTTGAATGGTCTCTGAACTACTTATTACTGCTACTACATGCTGATATCTAATGTAGCCAGTTACTAACGAATAAGTATCAAAGAGACCCTCTTTATATTGCTGATTACGTTGTTTCGACTTTCTATGGTGGGTTGATGGGAGGCAACTACTATATTAGGTAAAGTATCTTCATCGCCAAATACACTCAGAGTGTCATCTTCTTCTGTTGTTCCCCGTCATTCTCCCATAAACGACTCCATATAAAAGTGGAGGTGAGATATTCCGGTTCGAGCAGCCGTTATTCTCATTTAAATCTGATAGCATTTATGCTCATGATCCCTTTGTCTTGATACTGTACGCTGGTAATCAATTGGGCCAAATTACAGATAAAGCGCTATTTTGTGGATAACTTTGGGGGTAAGTAGTGGGTATCTTGTGGCTAGATTAGATAATTAGAATTAACTGCAAATTTCCTTAAAATAGGGGTTGCACAAAAAGTTTCACTGCCTATAATGCGCATCCACTGACACGGCAGACAGCGTTAAGCAGGCTGGTGTGACAGTTCATCGATGAGTTTACTGATTGATGAGTGTTGAGAAAGTTTGTAAAAACTCCTTGACGCGAAACGGGAAATGCGTAGAATACGCAGCCCTAGCCAACTGGAAGCGTTCGACGCTCAGTGTGGTACTCACCTTCTCTTATGAGGTTGAGTTGCTCTTTAACAAGATAAAACAAGAAATCTGTGTGGACACTCACAGGTGTTGAGTTAATCGAAACTGCTTAACCTTCGGGTTGGCAGTCAAAAATTTAAATCAATGTAACAATGAGTGTTCATAGYAATATGTACAGTTTGTTTCTTTAGYKAGAAACAAAAAATCAGAATTCATTGAGCCGCTGACGTCGCAAGACGGAAGCAACAAAACTTTAATTGAAGAGTTTGATCATGGCTCAGATTGAACGCTGGCGGCAGGCCTAACACATGCAAGTCGAGCGGCAGCACAAGGGAGTTTACTCCTGA
>NZ_JAKKSE010000013.1:0-146037 GCF_025653595.1 Shewanella sp. SM95 | reverse complement strand
ATCGTGGCCGACACCGCCCTCACCAACGAAGACACCGCCGTTATCATTGATGTGCTCGACAACGACACCTTTGAAAACAGCGATGCCGCCGTCACCGGCGTCACCAATGGCGCCAACGGCACCGTGACCATCAATGCCGATGGCACCGTGACTTACACCCCAAGCGCGAACTTCCATGGTACTGACAGCTTCACTTACACCGTGACGTCGGGCGGCGTGACTGAAACCACCACCGTCAATGTCACCGTTTTGGATATCACCCCTCCATCAGCGCCAACCGTCTGGATTGTAGATGATGGCACGCCGGGTGATGGCCTCTTAACGGCGACTGAAATTGGCAACGATGACGTGCAGCTAACCGTATCGATCAACGATACTGATTTTGAAGCTGGCGGCTATGTCACGCTCACCATCAATGGCGGTGCAGCGATTGAACTTCGCTTAACCGACTTCACAGATAATGGCAGCGGCACCCTCACCTTTGGTGACTACACCTACGCCAACGGCGTCATCAACTGGACCGAAACCACACCCGCTAACGGCCAAAGCATCACTGTAACCGCGACGCAAACGGATAAAGCTGGCAACACCTCTGCTGAAGGCTCTGATACCGCCATCGTAATTTATGCAACTGGCGAAAGTTATACTGAGCAAGAAGATCAGTTGGTAACTGGCCAACTTCTGACCAACGACCATCCAAGCAATACCAGCGTCGTCAGCTTTACCGTTATGCATAACGGTGCACTAACAAGCTACAATGCTGGTCAAACAGTGGCCCTCTCCATAGGTAGCTTGCTAATACAATCCAATGGAGAGTTCACGTTTATACCTAATCAACATTGGTCAGGCGATGTATCAACTGTGACATACACTACTAATACGGGAGATACGGCAACACTCAATATTACTGTTCAACCAGTTGCAGACAAACCATTGGTTGACGTGATACTGACCGCTAATGGCACACCTCTTTACAGCGGATTTATCAGCTCAGGGATTACAACTGAACAGTTCCGCAGTGGTGATTTCACTAAACAGCCATTTAGTACCGAAGCTAAGAAGACCGATACCACCAGCGGCCAAGATCAAGTGTTGGGTTCATTCAATAACGATCACCTTGTCAGCCAACAAGGTGGCGGTGATATGCTCTACGGGTACGGCGGCAATGACGTTCTGGTTGGTGGCGATCATATTCAAGGTGATTCACTCTATGGCGGAACTGGTAATGACATTCTGGTTGCAGGTTTAGGCCATGATGGCTTGTATGGTGACACAGGAACTGATATTGCCGTGCTGATGGGCAATCGTGCAGATTACATCATCACCAAAGGCAGTGGATATCATCCTCAAAACGATATCTGGTTTGATTTTACAACTAAAGAAAATGGCGCAGCCGTCGTTAAGGCGCTTCATGATATCGAGTACATTCAATTTGATGACGGCATTTATACACTTGACAAGAACACTGGTCAGCTCGTCATGGTTCAGCCAACCTATGTTGACTACCCAGTTGAAATCAATGCATCTCTAACTGATCGTGACGGCAGCGAATTGCTCGACTCCATTGAATTGAGTGGTTTGCCCGCTGGCACGCAAGTGTTCTACCAGGGAGTGCTACTCGGTGTAGCTGACAATGATGGCAAGCTACTGCTGGATTACAACGGCCCTAATGGCTGGACTGGTGGCAATCTCTGGGCTGAAAATGCACTGGACGCTTCGCTGACTGGAGTCACAATTCGCGTTCCCGGAGCAAATGCAGGTCAGGTGGACTTGGTGGTAGAAGCGGTTGCCAGAGAAAAAGGGACCGATCTCACTAATTCAGCAACGGGTGAAGATACCATCCGCCTTGATTACTTCAAGGGCACTGAAGGTGAACCTGGAAACCAAGATGTCAATTTTGGCAGCGAGCACAATATTGTGGTTGGCGACTTAGATGGCAGCATTATTCTGCCAGGCCAAAACTACAATATCGCCTTTATGGTCGATAGTTCCGGTAGTATAAACGCTGATACGCTAGAGACGATGAAATTGCAGTTAGCCCAGGTATTGCAAACCCTCATAGACAGTGCCGGTGGCCCACAAAGCGGCACTGTGAACATCTTCTTGGTTGATTTTGATACTCATGCTAAGGGCAGCATCAGTGTAGATCTTAGTGACCCCAATGCATTGAATATTCTTCAAGAAGCATTAGATGATATGAGCCGCGGCGGCGGCACCAACTATGAGGATGTATTCACTACCACGGCCAACTGGTTCGCCAATGGTGATGCCCAAAATAATAGTGGGGCTACTAATCTTGCCTTCTTTATCACTGACGGCAAACCGACCTACTATAATGCTAATGCGGGTGGTAACCCAAATGTCTACGACACATGGGGGGACAATAATGATCGTAGCTTGTCACAAGTCATCGGCACTGGCTACGTATTCGGCCAAGTCTATACAGTTAACGGACGTGTGGTGATTGATGAAAATGGTAATGTGTTCCGCGTAGACGACTTCTACAGCGTGAGCCGGAGCCCTGTTGGAGCAATGCGACCCGATCCCCAAGGTAACTATCAGTACTATGCTTTGTCTGGTAACGGTAGTGACACCAGCACTGATACAGTTACAAATTCCCAAGCTGGCTTTGCATTGCTCTCGGGCCTTGGCGTCACGGTTCAAGCTATCGGCATGGGCGCAAACATCAATGAGGCTGACTTATTACCTTATGACACTGATGGTAATGTTCAAACGAATATAGATGCTGATGATCTAGCCGATGCCATCCTTGGCGACCAAGTGAACGCCATTCCAGGCTCAGATCGTTTTGATGGCGGTGTTGGAGACGATATCATCTTTGGTGATGCGATACACTTTACCGGCATCAGCGGTCAAGGCTTCGCAGCCATTAAAGCCTACGTTGCCGATAAGCTAGGTCTAGCTGATGCTAGTGATGCCCAAGTTCACAGATATATCAGTGAACATACTGACGAGTTTGACCAATCTGGTGCAAACGATAAAGCAGACATCTTATTTGGTGGTGCCGGTAACGACATTCTCTTTGGTCAAGGTGGTAATGATTATTTAGATGGAGGAGCAGGCAACGATACCCTCTATGGAGGCACTGGCAACGATACCTTGATTGGTGGTGCTGGCAACGACACTCTGATTGGCGGCCTTGGTAATGACGTTCTGCGTGGTGATAGCGGTGCAGATACCTTCGTGTGGCGCTATGCTGATGCCGATAATGGCACTGACCACATTGTGGATTTCAATGTGAATGAAGATAAGCTCGACCTGAGTGATTTACTGCAAGGAGAAACGGCTAATACATTAGATGAATATCTCAGCTTTAGATTAGATAATGGCTCTACCGTTATCGATATAGATGCCAACAAAGATGGGACTGTCGATCAACACATTGTGCTTGATGGGGTTGACCTCTATAGCCAATATGGTGCAGCTGATAATGCAGGTATTATTAATGGCTTACTTGGTACCAATGGTAATGGGCCACTCATTATTGATGCCGCGCCAGTGGCACTAGATGCACCACAAGGAGTGACGCCACTGATAGACCCTTATAATACTAACGGCACTATGATTCCTTAATAAAATCGCTTGGATGGCCTATAGAAATATAGGCCATCATGACCGATACTTGCCATAACCATATAAAAATCCAAAGGATAAGTAATTAGGTGTCTGCTGCAGCTTCTGAAAAAATTGATCAATGGACCATTTCAGCCTCACAAAGAGTGTTAGTGGATCCTTTGCTGGATTGTTTAGTGTTACTCACTGAGCATTTTGGCAATCCGTGCTCGAGCGATTCGCTTGCGGCAGGTTTACCCTTGTCAGGTACCGTGTTATCACCCGACTTATTGCCTCAGGCGGCTTCAAGAGCGGGTCTAGCGGCTAAGCTATCTCGAAAAGGCTTAAACGAAGTATCACCTATATTGCTCCCCTGTATTTTATTATTAAAAGACAAAAAAGCCTGTATATTGCGAGAACTTGATGTTGCATCAGATAAAGCAATTATTCAATTACCCGAGACGGGCGGTGAAGAAACACTGACAATTGAGTCGCTCGAAGCCTTATATGTGGGATATTTATTCTTAGTCAAACAAGAATACCGTGGCGACATGGGCTTCGATGTTTATCTACACGATAATAAAACCCACTGGTTAGTCCAAACCCTCAAAGATTCAGCACCCATTTATCGTGATGCATTAATCGCTTCTGTATTGGTGAATTTATTCGCCTTAGTTTCACCGTTATTTATTATGAATGTGTATGACAAAGTCGTCCCAAACCTCGCTTTTGAATCCCTTTGGGTTTTAGCGATTGGTGCGGCGATTGCTTATATGTTCGATCTTATCATGCGGCAACTTAGAAGTTACCTCATCGATGTTGCAGGAAAAAAAGTAGATATTATTGTGTCTTCGCGACTTTTTGCTAAAGCGATAGGTATTCCCCTAGAAAAACGTTCTCCTAGTATCGGCGGCATGGCGAAACAGTTAGGTGAATTCGATAACATTCGTGAAATTTTAACTTCGGCAACGATCACAACTTTAGTCGATCTCCCCTTCGCGATATTTTTCTTAATCATTATTTTTATTGTCGCTGGTGATCTCGCTATAGTTCCAGTCATTGGCGGCATCATCATTATTGGCTTCACGCTTTATATTCAACCTAAACTCAAAGCGGCAATCGAAGAAGGCAATAAATTTTCAAGCTTAAAACATGGGCATTTAATCGAGAGCTTATCAGCGTTAGAGTCAATTAAAGCCAATGGCGCTGAAGGAATTGTGCAAAAAAGCTGGCAACAGATGATAGGCCACAGTGCAAACTGGCAGTTAAGGTCAAAAAAGCTCTCCAACTCAGTATCGAACGTAGCGAACTTTACGGTGCAATTTACCGTTGTCTGCGTGGTGATTTTAGGCGTTTATCGTGTGGCTGATAATGCGATATCTATGGGCGGAATTATTGCGGCAGTCATGCTATCGAGCCGCGCCATTTCACCTATGGCACAACTTGCAGGCCTGATGACTAGAGCAAACCACACAGCCAGTGCACTACGCCAACTGAATGAAATCATGACTCAAGAAGATGAGTTTGAAAATAAAGGACATTTAGTTAGCAAACAAAGACTCATAGGCAAGATCAATGCTGATCATGTTGGTTTTAGTTATCCAGGTTCTGAAAGGCCTGTGTTGCATCCGATGTCGCTGACGATTAATCCTGGCGAACGCATTGCCATTATCGGTCGAAATGGTTCAGGTAAAAGTACGCTCGCTAAACTACTGGTCGGGCTATTTCAACCCACGGCAGGAAGCTTGCGCTACGACGGCTTAGACTCAGCACAAATTCATCCGAGTGATTTACGTCGTAATTTTGGCTACTTACCCCAAGATGTCACCCTATTCCATGGTTCTATTCGCGACAATATTTTATTTGGTACACGTCAAGTCACTGAACATCAACTCATCCGCGCGGTACAGCTTTCTGGTGTGAGTCAATTCACCAACCTAGAAGCAGAAGGCCTAGACCAACAGGTCGGCGAAGGCGGCATGTCACTCAGTCGCGGACAAAGACAAACTGTCGCCCTTGCTCGCGCCACACTGAATGATCCCCCAGTGTTACTTATGGATGAGCCTACGGCGAGTTTAGATGCTCGCGCTGAACAACAATTTATTCGTTCAATGCAAAATGTCAGCAAAGATAGAACGTTAATTCTTATTACCCACAAGATGCATTTATTGCAACTCGTCGACCGCATTATTGTACTTGAACGCGGCCATGTGGTTGCCGATGGACCTAAAGCAGAAGTGCTAGAAAAACTCAATTTTGGCCTAGTGAACGGAGAGGCTAAAAGATGAGTAAACATTTAACAACAAACGACTTAGACATGGTTGATGATGTCTATGGCGCCATGATGACAGACGCTCCCAGCGGACACAGATTAATCATATGGGCACTTGCTGCTATGGTAGTGTGTTTTTTACTGTGGGCGGGGTTTGCTCAATTAGATAAGGTTACTACTGGAACGGGAAAAGTGATTCCTTCATCGCAAGTTCAAGTGATCCAAAGTCTAGATGGCGGCATAATGCAAGAACTCTACGTTCAAGAAGGTGAGATAGTCACAAAAGGGCAGCCTTTAGTGCGTATTGATGATACCCGCTTTCGCTCCGACTTTGCTCAACAAGAGCAAGAGGTTTATGGCTTAAAAACCAATGCTATCCGCATGCGCGCCGAACTCGACAGCATTCTGATATCAGACATGACCTCTGATTGGCGTGAGCAAGTGCTTATCACTAAAGAAGCATTGATATTCCCTGAGGCTATCATTGCTGCGGAACCCGCCTTAGTGAAAAGACAACAAGAGGAATACAACGGGCGCTTAGATAACTTAAGTAACCAACTTGAGATCCTCGTACGTCAAATTCAGCAAAGACAGCAAGAAATTGATGATCTCGCCTCTAAAACAACAACATTAACGACGAGCATGCAGCTAATATCCCGCGAGCTTGAACTCACTCGACCTTTAGCCAAAAAAGGTATTGTTCCTGAAGTTGAGTTACTCAAACTCGAACGCACGGTAAACGACTTGCAAGGTGAATTGAATTCAATGCGTTTACTCCGCCCTAAAGTGAAAGCGGCATTAGACGAGGCTATCTTAAAACGCCGTGAAGCCGTATTTGTTTACGCTGCAGAACTGCGCGCACAGCTCAATGAAACTCAAACCCGCCTCTCTCGCATGAATGAAGCACAAGTTGGCGCGCAGGATAAAGTCAGTAAGGCGATTATCACCTCCCCTGTTAATGGCACCATTAAAACCACACATATCAATACACTGGGTGGTGTAGTGCAACCTGGGATCGATATTATCGAGATAGTACCGTCGGAAGATCAACTGCTGATAGAAACTAAAATCTTGCCTAAAGATATCGCTTTCTTACATCCAGGATTACCCGCCGTAGTAAAAATTACCGCCTATGATTTTACCCGCTATGGCGGCCTTAAAGGAACTGTCGAACATATTAGTGCCGACACTTCTCAAGATGAAGAAGGCAATAGCTACTATCTCATCAGAGTTAGGACAGCAGAATCTAGTTTAACCAAAAACGATGGCACACAGATGCCAATTATTCCGGGGATGTTAACTTCAGTTGACGTTATCACGGGGCAAAGATCCATACTTGAGTACATTTTAAATCCAATTTTAAGGGCTAAGGACACAGCGCTCAGAGAGCACTAAGCCTTTTTTTATAAACCGGGAGGTTGGTCATGAAGACTTCAGCAATACGACAATTTCAATGTTCAAAGATAGCCATAGTGCTGTCATTAATCCTGTTACCTTTATCGGCTCAAAGTCAGACGTTAGAACAAGCCGTTGCACATACGCTAGATACAAACCCAGATTTACGAGTGGCTTTCAACCGCTTTAAAGCGCGAGAAGAACAAGTTAATCAAGCGATAGCAGGCTATATGCCAACTATTGATGTCAATGGTGGCTACGGTTACGAACAAACCGACAGCGTATCGACACGTAGACGACCCAATATCGGCGAAGTCGATAGCAAAGGGGTGGCTGAATTAAATCCCGGAGAGTTTGGTGTTAGCATAAAACAAATGCTTTTCGATGGTTTCTACACCAGCAGTGAAGTTGATCGTTATAGCTTTGAAGCTAGCGCAGACCAATGGGCACTGCTTGCTGCAGCTGAAGATATGGCACTCGATGTCAGTAAAGTCTATCTCAACTATTTACGCACCGATGAAGTGTTAAAATTAGCCGAGAAAAACCTTAACAGCCATAAAGAAATTTATGACCAGATTAAACAACGTACTGACTCAGGTTTAGGCTCAATCGCAGATCTCTCCCAAATCTCGGGACGTTTGGCACGTGCTAATGCTAACGTTATTTCTGCTCGCAACAATTTACTTGATGCAAAAGCACAGTACATCAAAATTGTAGCGTCGGCTCCGGCGGACTTAATATTACCAGTGCCAGATGCAGACATGCTGCCAAAGGATCTTAGCTCTGGCATTATTGTTGCGCAAGAGAATCACCCCATACTCAAATCTGCAGCAAACGATATTAGTGCCGCTGAAAATGAACGCTCTTCAGTACAATCCAATTACTATCCTCAGGTTTCTTTAGAACTGAATGGTAACTGGAATAACGATATCAGCGGCGAAGATGGAATATCAGGTGCTGGTGCTTTCCGCAGTGATGTGGGTGGTCATAGTAACGATCTCGTCGCCATGGTGAGGGTGAGATACAACTTATTTGCGGGGGGTAAAGATCTTGCCCGTGAAAAAGAAACTGCTTACAAGTTAGGTGAAGCGAAAGAAATCCGCCAACGCGCCCAACGTGAAGTTGTTGAAGGGGTAAACCTAGCTTGGAACGCATTTGAAATGCTAGCGCCGCAAAAACAATATATTCGCGATCATGTCGTGGCCGCAAAGGATACTCAAACAGCCTATGCACAACAGTTTAATTTAGGCCAACGCAGTCTACTCGACTTATTAGATACCGAAAATGAGCTCTTCGAGGCACGTAAAGACTACTTACAAGCTGAATATGATGAAGTTATTGCTAAGTATCGCGTGCTCAATTCTACAGGGCGATTATTAGACTCACTTAAAGTCACTAGACCTGATGCGTGGCGCGGAGAGCGCAATTATGAAGGAGGAGCTAACAAATGAAAACTCTCACATTTTTTCTAAGTGTCACTCTTTTAGCTGGTTGTTCGATGCGCGATACGGTTAATATTGACGAAATGGTCACAACTCAAACCTATGATCTATCTGATAAAGATAGCGATGGTGTCATTGAAGCCCGTGAACGCTGCAACGACACCGCCCAAGGGGCAGGTATTGATAACTATGGCTGTGGCAAAATAAAAGCGATTAACGAGCGAAAGGAAATAAATATTTTATTCCCGAATGACTCTGCTTATATTGCGCCTGAGTACTATCCTCAAATTGAAGAGGTGGCTATTTTTCTACGTCAGTATCCAACGACCAAAGTGACTATCGAAGGTCACACGAGTCGCACAGGAACCGATGAACGAAATACAGTATTATCTCAAGAACGTGCAAATGCTGTCACCGCAGTACTGGCTGAACGCTTTAGTATTGATAGAAGTCGATTAACTGCTATTGGATATGGTTCTAGCCGCCCAATTGTTTTAGAACAGACGCCGGAAGCAGAAATTCGTAACCGTCGTGTTGTTGCAGAAGTCACTGGTGATGATACGGCAGCAGACATGAAATGGACAATTTACTCGGTCGATGACAACTCAAAATAAAGGACTAACACATTAGGTTATGAACGGCAGACTTGATTATAAAGATTCATTATTGCGAGTCTGCCGCTTTAGCCTAATAGCGTCAGCCTTAGGCATATGTTGCCTATATGCGGCCCCCACACAAAACCTTGATGAAGTGAAGATAACTTCAACCCTAGAAAAACATTACGGCGAACGTGCTGGAATGCGAGCAAGGGCTTGGTTCAAAGTATTATCGGAAGCGAGTACGCTAGATGAAAAAGAAAAGTTATTGAAGGTAAATAACTTTTTTAATTTATTCCGTTTTGTGGATGACAGTAAATTATGGGGAGACTCGAATTATTGGGCAACGCCGATGGAGTTTATTGGTGTGAATGGCGGTGATTGCGAAGACTTTTCGATCGCAAAATACTTCACCCTACTCCAACTTGGTGTTCAAGAGGACAAGATGCGGATCACTATGGTTAAAGCCACTACGGTTAATCAATACCACATGGTATTGGCTTACTATGAAACACCATCATCAATTCCTTTAGTGCTCGATAATCTTGACCATGAAATAAAACCCGCCACAAAAAGAAAAGATCTACTGCCTGTTTATAGCTTTAATGGTAAACAGTTATGGCTCAATAAAGAGCAAGGTCGAGGCGTACTGGCAGGGTCCTCAAAACGATTAGAAAAATGGAACGATCTTAACCATAGATTAGGTGTTGACCGTCTTAGGCAACCAAAATTAAAACTGGAGTAGCACCAAAAATGACACTGTTTAGACAGATTTATTCGCTGCTTTTTAGCCTGTTCTTGCTTGTAGTTGCAAGCCTTGGCTATGTGCAATTCACTGAGACTCAAAGCTTTTTAACAAAGCAAATGGAGTCCGATCTAAACAATGCCAGCACTTCACTCGGTCTAATGCTTACCCCAGCACTCGAAGCCGGCGATACCGCAGCGGCAGAAACCTTAGTGAATGTTATTTTTGAAGGTGGTTACTATCAAAATGTAAAATTGACTTGGATGGTCGATGGAAAGCAACAAGAGTGGAATAATCCTTTAAAAATTGAAGATGTCCCTCAATGGTTTATCAATCTAGATCTGTTTAAAACCATCAAAAAACAAAGCACTATCACCTCAGGTTGGCTGCAGCTAGCACAGCTTGAAATCACTGCTCATCCTGGTTTTGGTTATCATGAACTATGGCGAATCATGTCCAATACCATCATAGCCTTCTCACTACTTTTTCTCGTTGCTATTTTTACAGCAAGAGTAGGCTTAACATGGATATTGAAACCTCTCCACACCCTGTCTGAACACGCGAAAAGTATCGCAGCACGCCAATTTGGTCCAGACATGGCACTACCCAAAACCACCGAATTAAAAGACTTAGTGACTGCATTTAACAGCATGTCAGCTCAATTGAAACAAGTGTTCCATTCTCTTGACGAAGAGGTTGGCGCGTTACGTAAGAAGAATCTTGTCGATCCGGCGTCAGGCCTGCCTAACCGCCAATATGTAGTAAGTCGTTTAAATGGTTGGTTAAGTGAACCTAGCAGCGGCGCTTTATTCCTCGCCAAGCTCGACTGGCTCGAAGAAGTGCACAGTAAATATGGCTATCAAGTTCGAGATGAAACCATACGGATCCTCGCAGAAAAGTTTCAACAGCAATTAAACGAAATAACGCCTTCGGTCATAGGGCGTATTGCCGCCTATGAATTTGCATTTTTAGTGACCGATGTTGAACACGATCAGATCAGCAAATATTTACAAACACTTATCCGTACCATCAATCAAGAAATGTCAAAAGCAGGCTGTAAGCCCAACGAAGACTTTGCTATCGGTATTGCTGAACGTATTGGGCAAATGAATGTGTCGGATATTTTGGCCCAAGCCGACAATGCCCTTCAAAAAGCATTACAAGAAAATAAAACCTTCCACTGGTTTGAAACCACAGAGCAGCAATTATTCACCCGCGAGCAATGGCGCGATAACCTCAGCCATGCCATCAGCAATAAGAAGTTTAAGTTTAGATGGCAACCCATACAATTTTGCGATGGTGATGGCATAGCGCAACGGGAATTGTATTGCCAATTAGAGCTTGGCGATCAACTCGCCCATGCAGGGCAATTTATGCCTTATATCGAGTTATTATCACTTGGTGCCTTACTCGATAAATGCTTAATTGAAACTGTCTACGAGCAAAAACTGCTCGAGCGGAGCTATGAACCGCTCGCAATTAACTTAACCCACCAAAGTATTAACGATCCTCAGTTCCATGAGTGGCTAAATCAATTTTTGCGAAATGCCGCATTTATTGAGCGTATCTGCTTCGAAATCCCTGAGGCTGGTGTTTATAGTGATCTTAAGTCATGTCAGCACTTATGTAACATCATTCGCGATAACGGTGCTAAGTTTGGTATTGACCACTTTGGTCGTCAGTTTGGCTCTATGTCTTATCTACAGGAATTAAGACCTAGCTATGTGAAACTGGATCAATCCTTCGCCTACTATGATGAGACACACCACAATAGCGAATTGTGCCGCGCCCTAATCAACGTAGCAAAAGGATTGGACATTCAAGTCATAGTGACGGGTATTCAAGAAAAGGCTCAGCTAGAACGTTTTAACGAGCTTAGAACCGATGCCTATCAAGGCTTTATCGCCCCGCCAGTGAATCTTGACTAAGCCGTATTATTAAGAAGTGATTTTGCAAACAAAAAGCTCCGTAAAGAGCTTTTTGTTTTTCTACGGTTGAGTGACTATGCCGATACAGTTCAGCAAATCTGCCAGGTGTAAATAAGAACTGTAGCCAACTTCTATACTCATTAAGGATGCGCTATCAAGCGACAACAAACATGATAATGTCAGTGAGTAGTTCCATTTCGCCAATGCAAAAAAGCCTCAGTGTATTCATTAATGAATGCTGAGGCTTTTCTACTTATTTGGTCGGTGATAGAGGATTCGAACCTCTGACCCTCTGGTCCCAAACCAGATGCGCTACCGGACTGCGCTAATCACCGTAAATTTTGCACTATTATTTACATACGCTTAGAGGGTTCACCCTCTCGTCCACTTTTATCCAAAACATCAGGATGCGTTATCGGACTGCGCTAATCACCGTAAAACATTAACTATTTACTTAACTTACATTAAGCTCGCTAGTCACGCGAAGAATTTGGTCGGTGATAGAGGATTCGAACCTCTGACCCTCTGGTCCCAAACCAGATGCGCTACCGGACTGCGCTAATCACCGAGAATGAAAATCTTTATATCAAAGTAAATGAATGGGGTGACTGATGGGGCTCGAACCCACGACAACCGGAATCACAATCCGGGACTCTACCAACTGAGCTACAATCACCACTGATTTTCACTTACTTTACTAACCTTAAAGCTCACAACTCTATTCGGAAGTGGTGCGCCCAAAAGGATTCGAACCTTCGGCCTCACCCTCCGGAGGGGTGCGCTCTATCCAGCTGAGCTATGGGCGCTCGCCTTGGTTAGCGCCGCATATACTAGGGTCAAATCCCCTTTGAGTCTATAGCTGTTTTGCACTTTTTTTACTGACTGCTCAAGTTTTATCACATTAGCTGACTTTTAACGCGGAATGCAGCCAAAATATGACTTGGATGTTACAGTATTTCATGCTAATTATAGACTTTGGTAAAAGCAAACATATATTTAACTAGTGAGTATCATGTTTAAGGATGAAGATGAAACTGGCCAGCCGCGTGTGAGTGAAATTGAACGCTTACGCAAAAAAATTATTCGCTTAAAACAATTAGCGCATAAATATAAGCATGCTGAGATCATTCAAAACGCATTACTCGAAATATCAAATATTGCGACTCATGCTTCTTCACTCGAAGAATTCTATGTCGGCGTACATAGCCATCTAAAACAGCTCATTCCCGCTGATAATTTTTTTATTTCAACCCTGGATACTCACACAGGTGAACTCGCCATCCCCTTTTTCGCTGATGAGAAAGATGCCCATCCAGCGGAGCTTTATCCTGAACAATCACTATCTACATTATTACAGCAAGGATTAACAGGCTACGTACTCAGAACTGGGAAAGCTTTGTTGTGTAACAATGACACAGTCAATGAACTGATTGCCGCTGGAGAAATTGTTAATTTAGGTTCTCCCTGTCATCTGTGGCTGGGCGTGCCCATCAAACAAGATGATATAGTAACGGGTGTGTTAGTGGTGCAAACCTATGACACTAATATCAGTTATGGTGAAATCGAACTCGAGTTAATGACGTTCATTTGTCACCATATTGCTGGGGTAATGGAACGGCTAAAACATCAAGAACAATTAGAGCAAGCTATCCAGCAAAGGACAAAAGAACTCAGCCAAGCCTACGATAAGTTAAAACTAGAAGTCTATGAACGGCGTAGAGCTGAACGCTTACAAAAATCACTGTTCGAAATCGCCGAGCTAGCAAGTTCCAGTGCCGACAACCCAGACTTTTATGCCCAATTGCATAATGTTATTCGACATTTAATTCCGGCCAATAACTGCTATATCGCCCTATTAGACGACACAGAAACCCACCTCACGTTTCCTTTTTATGTATCGCAATTAGCCAATAAGCACCCAGGCACTCGGCCGCTACAAGACGGCTTAACCGAATATGTGCTCAAACATAAGCGCCCACTACTGCTAGATCAAAGCAGTATCAATGCATTAATTGCCTCTGGTGAGCTGTATTCCCAAGCGCCAGCGTTAAATCATACTCAAACCATGCATCAGTGGATCGGAATCCCGCTTTTTATCCATGATCAAGTTCGTGGTGCGTTAACGATTTACAGTTTTAGCATGACACAGAATTACCAAGTTAAAGACTTAGAATTACTGACATTTGTATCACAGCATATAGGCTCGGCTATCGAGAAAAAGCTATCCGCTGAGTCCTTACAACGCAGTTATGAAGAGCTAGAAGAAAAGGTTATTGATCGTACCAAAGCGTTAGCCGAACTGAATAAAAGTCTTGAGAAAGAAATTCAACAACGCCGTAGTATGGAAGCCAAGCTAGTTCACGATGCCAAACATGACGCACTTACAGGCCTGCCTAATCGCGCTATGTTTATGGAGCGTTTATCTCAAGCGATCAAGCATGTTCGTCGCCATAGCTTAGAACAGTTTGCCCTACTGTTTATCGACCTCGACCGCTTCAAACAGATTAACGACACTATGGGACACCTAGAGGGTGATAAATTCTTAATTGAGACGGCAAGCCGCCTCAAGTCCTGCATTCGTGATAACGACACCTTAGCGCGACTCGGTGGCGATGAGTTTGTGATACTGCTCGATAGCATTAACAACATCAACGACGCGAAAGATATATCAGAAAGAGTGATCCAAAAAATATCCCAGCCCTATCGACTTGGCACAATGGAATTTAGTTCTGGAGCCAGTATCGGTATCACCATCAGTGGCAAACACAGAATTGATACCAGTGAATCTATGTTACGTAATGCAGATACTGCCATGTATCAGGCGAAAGCCAATGGTAAAGGTTGCTATGTTATTTTTGATGATAACGCCCAACATCAGGCCATGCAGGATGTCGAGTTAGAAACTGAATTTAGACATGCATTACACCATGCTGAAATACAGCTTAGTTACTTACCAGTAGTCAATTTTAAAACAGGTCAAGTGCATGCATTAGAAAGCCGCCTGTTCTGGCAACATCCGCAGCGTGGGCTCTTACAGCAGGAACAACTTAGCACGCTTGCTGAACAGTCACACCTTACCGTTGAGCTCGATAAATATACGATCAGCATCATAGATAGCAGCTATCCCCAACTCCTCAAACAACATGATGAGTCTGTTGAATTACATGTCATGCTTTCGAGCCAACATCTCAAGCATAAGCATGTACTGCGCAGTTTGAAAAATACTCTCAAACAAACCCAGTTAAACCTGAGCCATTTGTGGTTATTCTTCAATGAAAAAGCCCTAGTGCAGGAAACTGAAAATCATATCAATGGCTTTGAATTATTGCAGAAACTCGGGGTAAAACTCGGCATCAGCCAATACGGTAGCGGCTATAGTGCATTAAATAGCTTATTGTTTCTGCCGATAAAAGGCTTAAAACTCGATGCCAACCTCACCAAACAAATACAAGGCGAGCAACAGCTTAAGTTAATGTCCGCTTATCAAAAAACGGCATCAACCTTAGAACTGCAAACCTTTGTCGATGGCATTGATAGTCCTGAACAAAAACGTATCTTCAATGAACTGGGTTATCAGCTGGGCCAGGGGGCTGCTTTAGCCGACACTTTTACCTTATGTGAAACCCAACCACAGATCTGTGCTCAGCTCGAATATGCCTAGTAAAAAATAAGTAGCTGATTTAAAAGAATAGTAAGCGAAACCGCTCGCTATTTTTTAAACATGTCTCTTAAGCTAGAAATATTTGCCCGCCCCGTTTGCATCCGCTCCTGCTCCGTTTGTTGTGGCTTACGGTTTTCCCACACCACATCATCTTGAGGTAACTCAAGTAAGAAACGGCTTGGTTCACAACGCATGGTTTCACCAAATTGGCGCCTTTCGCGGCAGAGGGTGAACCAAAGCTCTCGTTGAGCTCGAGTGATACCCACATACGCCAACCGACGCTCCTCATCGACGTTATCTTCGTCTATGCTGGTTTGATGGGGCAAGATACGCTCTTCTACTCCAACCATAAACACGAAGGGAAACTCTAAGCCCTTAGAAGCATGCAAGGTCATCAACTGCACCTGATCGCCACCTTCATCCTCACTATTGCGCTCCATCATGTCCCTGAGCGTCAATCGAGTCACCACCTCTGGCAAGGTCATAGCTTCATCTAACTCATCACCCGCGAGCATCTCAGTCACCCAACGGTAAAGCTCTGAGATATTCTTCATCCGCATTTCAGCGGCCTTGGCACTGGTGCTGGTTTCGTATAAGTAATCTTCATAATTGATCTTACGGATCAAATGCTTCACCGCCTCGACGGGTTCACCACGTTCGGCATGATCCCCAGTCTCCACAATAAAACGACCAAATTGATATAAAGATGACATAGCCGCAGGCGGTAAATGATGATTCAGTTCAGGCTCAAAAATCGCCGCAAACATAGAAATATGCTTCTCGTTGGCAAAATTACCTAAACGCTCTAAGGTTGATGGACCTATGCCACGTTTAGGCAAATTAACGATGCGCAGGAAAGCATTATCGTCATCGGGATTCACCACGAGCTTTAGATAGCCCATGATGTCTTTAATTTCAGCACGAGCAAAAAATGACGTACCACCACTCAATTTATAAGGAATACGGTTCGTCATCAGTGCGCGTTCTAGTAACCGTGATTGATGGTTACCGCGATACAAAATCGCATAATCGCCAAACTGAGTACGGCCGACAAACTTGTGCCGCACAATTTCGGCAACAACACGTTCAGCCTCTTGCTCCTCATTGGCGGCAAACAGCACCCGCAACGGCTCACCATAAGCAAGCTCGCTAAACAGGGCTTTATCATAAACATGGGGATTATTAGCGATAAGAATGTTGGCCGCCCGCAAAATTCGCTGACTAGAACGGTAGTTCTGCTCCAATTTAATCAGCTTAAGCTGCGGAAAATCTTTACCCAATAACACGAGGTTTTGTGGCTTAGCACCGCGCCATGAATAGATAGACTGATCGTCGTCCCCCACCACAGTAAAGCGCGCCCGCTCACCCACTAACAGCTTTACCATTTCATATTGGCTGGTATTAGTATCTTGATATTCGTCCACCAGCAAATATTGGATCTTGGTTTGCCAGCGCGTACGCACTTCTTCATGGTGGCGCAACAATAAGGTTGGCATCAGAATCAAATCGTCAAAATCTAAAGCGTTATAGGCTTTCATATGTTGAGCATAACGCTGATACAACATAGCAAATAAGTGCTGTTGCTCATCTTTAGCGATTTTGCGTGCATGCTCGGGAATAATTAAGCCACCCTTCCAGTTTGAAATCGTACTGGCAAGCACTTTGAGTAAATCTTTATCTTCATCCAACTCGTCTTGGGTTAACTCTTTGAGCAGTGCCAAGGTATCTTGATCATCAAACAGCGAAAAACCCGGTTTTAAACCTAAGACCTTATGCTCGCGTTTAATGATCTCAAGCCCTAAAGTATGGAAGGTTGAAATCCACAGACCTCTGGCTTCCTTGCGGCCCATCGACTGAGCGACCCGCTCTTTCATCTCACGGGCAGCCTTATTGGTAAAGGTCACCGCCGCGATATTACGCGCCTTATAGCCACATTTTTCGACCAAGTAAGCGATTTTATTGATAATTACGCGCGTTTTACCACTACCCGCACCCGCCAAGACTAGGCAAGGGCCTGAAACATAATGAACAGCATCGTTTTGGGCGGGATTGAGTTTCATCTTTGCGCAATATCCAAACAAGTCGACAGAAAGGGATGGGATCATAGCAGAATCGACAGTTTTAAGGCTAACAAATCCCCGCTTAGGTTGAGCAGAACTCAACTCTGTAGATAAGCTTCTCCGTGATATAAACCCCAACAACAGCCAACTAAAGTGTTCACGCGTCTGCTTTACTTTTGAAAGCTAACGTACTGAGTTACAATCGAGCTATTCAGTAAAGAGGCGGACAAGATTATGATCAATCCAAAGAAAATCGAAGAAATGGCGAAACAATTGAGCGAAAGTTTGCCCAGCGGTCTAAAGCAATTTGCCGGTGAATTTGAAGAGCGCAGTAAGCAAGTACTGCAAAATCAATTGCTCAAGTTGGATATGGTTTCCCGTGAAGAATTTGATGTGCAGCAACATGTACTACTGAAAACCCGCGAAAAATTAGAAGCCCTACAAGCTCAAGTCAATGAGTTAGAAAAAAAGCTCAACGCAGCGGGCTAACTTATCATGCATGTTTGAAAGAGCACAGTTAGCGATAGCGCAGCTGTGCTTTTTGTTTTTAACACTTCAAGCATTGAGTCACTTGGGGAAATAATGCAACAACTCGCCAGCTATATCCTTGCTATTGAAGGCTATCCAAGCCCTGTCTACGTGATAAGCCAATCAAACGAGCAGCAAACCTATCACGATGATAATGTGGAGATTTGTGAGTCCATAACGCTTTATCACTTCGATAACGGGGTTGTGATTAGCAAGCTAAGCGAGCAAGATAAACAAGCTTATGAGTCAGACATGGTTTGTGAAGATTATTGGCTCAGCTATCGGGTTGTAACAGCTCATATTGCGATTTCGCCGCAGCAAAAATCCTTTAGCAATCTATGTCAGCAAAGCTTTTGGCTTAAGATGCAGCAAGGGCTGGCAGTAAGGCCACCGCTGCAACCAGAGCATAAACAGACTTAATGCTTTAGCGTCGAACAATCAAGGAATGAAGCTACAATGGATGTCACAATCAGCACACACTATCAGGACTATCTTCTTTGGGCATTATGGTTGCTTGGTGGCGTGCCGCTACTCACTTATCCCGGTGTGCTTCTCGCCAGTTTGATGGGACTGGCCAGTCAATCAAGCATTAAACCCGCTTTTATCTATCGATTGATGAATCAGTGTTTTCTATGGGGAAGCCTAGTTTATCCCGCCGTGTATATTCCCTGTTATCGCATTACGAGCGATAGCACTGCGACTTCTTCATCTTTAGTCATTGCTGCGTTGCCACTGCTGTATCTAATCTTACTGTATGGCTGCTTTCGCTTTATGGATGCTCCAACTAAAGAGACAAATAATTAAAGCTTTTGTTGGCGAGCATACTTTTGCTTAAGGCCTTTATGGTTAGCTTTGACTAACTTCCAGCGGTCACAGCCATTGAAACGAGCATATTCACTGACTGCGATATCAAAGGCCGCACAGAAATCCTCATCTAAGCCATTCACCATCATGCCCTCTTCTAAGGTCAATTGCTGTAATAGCAATAGGTTAGCTTGGCGATCGGCTTTAACATCCACGCGGCCAACAAAAATGTCGCGCCACAGAATCGCTAAAGAATAATAACCATACTGACGCTTTTCGGCTGGGACATAGACTTCAATTTGATAATCAAAATCAAACCATTGCTTTAATCTTTGCCGTTGGATCAATAAATTATCGAAGGGATTAAGCAGCCACACTTTATTAGGTAATGGTGCATTTAGCTGTAATGAAGGGCGATAAAAGTAGCTTTGGCCCGCCGTCTTAAAACACGCTAATAACCCGTGAGCTAACAACTCTGCCAACTCTTGGGCTACTGCTGATTTCATACCTTTGCGTAAATAAGCCATTTGCGCCGCAGTACCGAAGGCGTGGGCATCAAGATAACGATCAATTAGATAGCGGGTAAATTCACTATCTGTCGGTGCTTTGGCATTTACATCTTGTGGCAACACTCGCGCGGTAAGATCGTAAACCTTTTGAAATTTCTCCCGCCGCACCACCATCAACTCACCACGCATAAAGAGCTGCTCTAGGGCTTTTTTCGCGGGTTTCCAATCCCACCAGGCACCGTTTTTAGCTTCACTGTGTTCAAAATCACTGGCCTTGAGTGGCCCTTCTGCAAGGATTCGCGCCCGCACTTCCTGCATTATTTTATCGTCGGGCTCAAACCAATGCTTACCGCCATTTTGCAGCTGCTGTTTACGCTGCAAACTAAAACGGTAATCGGCAATCGGTAAATAAGCTGCCGCATGGGACCAATATTCGAAGACCTCTCCTTTGGCTAAAGCCATATCGAGCATCTTTGGCTGATATTCTGGCATACGACTATGCAGCACATGATGATGCGCTCGCTCAACCACGTTGATAGAGTCAATTTGTACATAACTGAGACGTGAAATTGCCTCGGTGACAGAGGTATATGGTTGCAATAATCCTTGCTGCTGCATATTTAATTGCAGCCACTCGCGGGGTGAAAAGGGATTAGACATCGATTCTCCAAATTCAACGACAAGCAAATACCAAACCAGAGCAAAAAACATAACAAACTGAAAACAAAAGCATTTATCACACTATTCAACGAGTAGGTTTGTGAAATGTACGCACAAGTCTACTCACTAGGCAGTATCTTCGGATAACATAAGCCATTTATACCTTAACGGCTATCGGTTTACCTGCCCGTTAGTTTCACGACTCGAAATAGAGCCTATCTGGCATAGGCTCTTCATTAAGGATTGATGATGAATATCTACTATCGCCAAGCACAACTCTGCGGCCGCAAAACGGGTAATGGCACTAAGCTGCCATTTTTGATGAATATCTTGTATTCACTTGCTGCTAAAAATGGCGATCACCAGCCCTTTTCAATGGATGACATTAACGCCGTACTGTTTAATCAGCATCAGTCGATTGGTTGCTCTATCAAGGCGCCGCTACCGATAGTGAGTTGGCGCACCGAAGCGATAGAGTATGAGTTATTTAAAGGCGAAGAGCTGGTGTACCTGCCCCAATGTATCATCTTTAGCAATGGCGCCATTGCCTATGTCATTGTCGTCATGGGTGATGAGTATGAGCTACGTATTTGGCCTGATTACAGTAACCGTGATCGAGAAAAACACCACTGGTTTTCCCACCATGCCGTAGTCTATTCCGCAGAACTTGACGTCTTTAAACAAAGCTTCGAAGCACTGCTCAAGCATATTAAAAAAGAAAATGACTACGAGAAAAAACACCCCAAATTTGGCAAAGACACCCCACTATCAGATTTATAAACTTGCATAATGAGTATGGGTTTAGCGGCAATCGCCATAATTTTGCCACTATTGATCAGCAACTTGCCCGCAACTTTTGTAAAAAAATCTGTTTTAATACCCGCCGTGATACCGAGTTAACTCTGCACAATCTTAGCGGATAAGTCTCGGTCGTATTTCATAGGGAATGAAATTCAATGTTCAGCATTATTTTCTGGGTACTCACCCTACTTAGTTTGGCCTTATTTGGTAGCGCAGCCTATTTAGTGGTGCGAGCACTCCTCAAAAAATTTAATCGAAGTCAAGGAATCGATATGTCAGCACAAGAACCGTGGGCAGTAGCCACCGCAAAGGGAACGGCATTAAAAAACACCACCTTATTAAAAGCCTTAACCATTGGCATACTGTCAATCCTCGCGTTGATCCCGCTGGGGATCATTATGGATATGACTTCTGATCGCCAAGCCCTTTACCACAGCGTTGTCGATGAAATCGGCCGTTCATGGGGTGAGCAGCAAACCCTCTCAGGTCCTGCGCTGGTGATCCCTTACAGCTATTTTGTGTTGCAAGAAGAAGTCAGTAACGACGGTAAAACTCGCCATGAAGTGAAGCGTACCTATCAAGATGAGTTGGTCATACTACCGAAAAAACTCAAGCTAGATTTAGATCTCAAGCATGACTTCCGTACTCGTGGTATTTATCAATCGCTGGTGTATAACGCAGCTCTACAAGGTCAGGCCGACTTCAGCCTTAACCGTTATGATATTCCTAACCTTATCGCCTTCGATAACAAAAATGCCCGGTTAGTCTTTGGGGTGTCATCGAATCAAGCAATTGATAAAGTAGAAAAAATTGAAATCACCGGTGAATCGACCTTACTCTCTGGCTCGCTGATGTCGGGCACGGGGTTAACCACTGGCGGTTTAGAAAAAGGCTTTAATCAAAAGATCCAAGTCAGCGAAGCGAGTGATTTTAGTGTGGATTTTGCCATGACACTACGCGGCTCTCAGTCTATCAGCGCATTGCCACTAGGCGAGCAAACGCTAATCAATATTCGCGCCGACTGGCCGCATCCAAGCTTTAAGGGATTATTACCCGCAGAACGGGACATCAACGCGCAAGGCTTTACTGCAAGTTGGAATATCAGCCACTTAACCCGTAACTATCCACAAGAGTTTATTAAGAGTAATCAATCGACTCTGACTGAAGTGTCGGCTAATGCGATTTTATTCGAACCAGTGACTCACTACGGCAAGATTGATCGCTCGGTAAAATACGGCCTACTGTTTATCGTGCTGACTTTTATCATGTTGTTTATCTTCGAAATCGGACAAAAAACCAGCCTCAGCACGATTCAATATGTGTTAGTCGGCAGCGCCATGGCCTTGTTCTATTTGCTACTACTCTCGCTATCTGAGCATCTAGCCTTCTTGCATGCCTATTTAATTGCCGCCTGTATTCCCGTGCTGTCGGTATCGGCTTACGTAGGGAGTGCCACAGCAAGTATTAAGCGCGGTGCATTAGTAGGCATTATGCTGGTGAGTTTATATACCGTGCTGTACTCGATACTGCAACTGGAAGATTACGCCCTATTGATGGGTTCAGGTTTACTGTTAGTCGTACTGTTGATTTTGATGTTCGTGACTAGGCATCACCCTAAGAACACGGCGCAATAGCGCCCTACCGCTCCACCCTTGAAGACCCCCCGACAGCGCCATCTTTTGCTGTCGGGATTTTTTTATTGGCAAAACCATTGCCGCGTTGTAGCCTATGGCGTTTTATGAAGAGGCTTATATTTTGACCCATAGCGTCTATCTTTTACGCCGTTTAGGTTTAGCTTGGATACTGTTGGCAACCATTCCGGGCTTACTATTACTGACACAGAATCAGCTGTTTCCACTGATCGATCTGCACTCTACCTTAGCCAAAACCTTATATTGGATTACCATGACTGGCACTGCGCCCTATGGCGTCGCAACAGTCTTGTTTGTATTGGCGATCGCCTATCGTCATATGCCTAAACCACTCTTTATAAGTTTATTTTTTGCCATCAGCCTCAGCCAAGTTATCAGTTTAGGCTTAAGCCACACCCTCAAATCCTATTTTAAAGAACCCAGACCTAATCTCGTTTTTCTAGCAGAACAAGCACTGCCTA
Organism: Shewanella sp. SM95; assembly: GCF_025653595.1. Classification (NCBI taxonomy): domain Bacteria; kingdom Pseudomonadati; phylum Pseudomonadota; class Gammaproteobacteria; order Alteromonadales; family Shewanellaceae; genus Shewanella; species Shewanella sp. SM95. Next base: position 122,950 of record NZ_JAKKSE010000013.1, on the reverse strand, counting down.
AGCATGAACCGCTTTCACTCGATGCCTTTTATCAATTGGATAAACAGTCACGTTCAAAGACAATTGCCAATGCACTCGATGGCTTGATCGCTGCAGAACCTGCCTTGAAACTCGACTCACGGATCCATCAGCATTGGGAAGATGAAATCGGCTATTCTTTTCCTTCGGGACATACTATTTTTGCAGTGACGCTAGTGCTTACCGCCAGCTACTATTTGCTACTCGCTGGATTACCTAGCTTAGTCATGGCGTTATGGAGCTGGGGATTTTTGATGGGATTAAGCCGTATGCTGCTTGGCATGCATTGGCCGCAGGATGTACTGTTTTCAACCTTTTTAGCCGCCATCATCAGCGGATGTAGCGTGTTCTTTGTCAGTAAGTTGCGTCCACTCTCCCATGCGTTTGCTAAAGGATCTGAACGCTAACGCTGTTAATTCAGCGTCTCGATTTGGCTGTCGACTCAAATACGACAGCTTCAAACACTATGAAGTTAAATACTTAGGCATTGCTAAGCACTGCCTAAGTATTTTGCCACTAGGGCCTGATAAATCCCATTGGCCTTAATTCTAGCGAGCCCTTGATTGAAAGTATCCCGCGCCACTGAGTTGTGGAACACCATTTGATAGGATGTTGGGGGGAAAATAAAGTGGTAGCTTAATGCTTGCTGGGTATCAACATCATCCTCAACGAACTTATTCAGTTGAGCGAATATATAACGATCCGCAATCACAGTATTAATGCGACCTAAGTACAACATACGGTTCTGGCTTAATTGGCTATCGACTTCACGATAAATAGTCTGTTGCGCTACGGCATTAAACTCAGGGCCAAGTAAGAAGCGAGCATTTTCAAAAGCGGCAACACTGTACTTTTTAAGATCCGCAATACGTGTTATTTCAAGGCGTTGTTCGGACAAACTGATCGCCACATTGGTATATTCAACATAATCATTAGACCAATAACCATCAACGCCATTTGCAGAGTTCATCGTCATTACAGCATCCAATCGATCTTTATTGAAATATAAAACTTGGCGTTTACGAGAGTAGAATTTGAAGTTGACTGGCTGCCCCATTTCCTTAAACGCGGCCTTAATAATATCGATCTCAAGCCCTGATTCAGCATCTTCGATAATATAAGGTGGTCGATTTAGAGCACTACCAATGGTTAACGATGCAGAAAATGCATAAGTCGGTAATATGAATAAGCAGATTAGCAACAAACTCAAGCGCATACAGTGTCTCACTCTTATTAGTATCATAACAATAGCGGTAAATAACGGGAGTTCCAAACAGCGCGACTCCCAAAATCTCTATCCGTTATCACTGTCACAACCTTAAAATGTCTCATTTGATCAAGATTTTTGGCAAAGTCGGCTAAGACTGGCAAACTAGAGGCTGACTCAGTTAACCCTAAGCTTTCGATGACAGACACTCACCCCTACAAACTCGATCAACTCGATTTAACGATTCTGCGCTTACTGCAAACCCACGGCAGATTATCGAACCTCGAACTGGCCAATAAAGTCGGACTATCGCCATCTCCTTGCTCGCGCCGTGTTAAAGCCTTAGAAGAAGCGGGTTATATTGCCGATTATGCAACGCGTCTGTCGGCGGATAAGTTCAACCTGCATTTGACCGCGTATATCCATGTGCGGATGGAAAAACACACGCCAGCAATTCTTAATCAATTTGAAGCCAATGTACTGGCCTACGAAGAAGTCCAAGAATGCGCGCTGATCACAGGTTCTGAAGCAGACTACCAACTCAAAGTGTTAGTGCAAGATATGGCGCACTTTCGCACTTTCCTGTTAGATAAACTCACGACCAATGTGCATATCGCAGGTGTGCATTCCAGCTTTGTGTTGAAAAAGGTCAAAGACCACACGGCCATTCCCTTAAGCCATATCACCATTCAACCATAGGCTCAGTAAAAGATACGGCGTTCTGACACTCAATGTTGCGACATGACTCAGACTTATCCAGTCACAATCGCGGCTCAAGTAAAGTCATAGCATCAAAATACCCACTAAGCTTCTGCCATACGGTATTTTTTGACCATAAGATCACAATTCATTGCATTTTTATCATCGCAATTATTCGCTAAAGTGAGGCCGCGAGTCATCGCTACTCGCAATATAGTCTCGCATTAAGCCATCAAGAAAAACATAACACCAAAATATCAGCTAAATGAGAATATAAATTGCCGATTAACATCATTTTAACGCACTAAAATTGCGTTGAACTTCTTATTTATCCGCCTAAGATACGCCTTCTTTTTACGGGAGGCATAATGCAATCGGCCAATACAAGTTCGACTAACCACTTCAGCTCACGCTTAGGTTTTATCATGGCAGCCGCAGGTAGCGCCGTTGGCGTCGGCAATATTTGGGGATTCCCCACCCAAGCGGCCACCCATGGTGGCGGCGCCTTTCTACTTGTGTACCTAGTGCTGATTTTCATCCTAGGCATTCCCATGCTGATGGCTGAACTCATGATAGGTCGCCACGGGCAAACCAACCCCGCCGATGCCATGGGCAAACTCGGCTTCAACTCGCTCACCCGCGGTTTAGGCAAGACCATAGGTTTGCTTTCCATAGTGACAGCGGGATTGATTTATACCTTCTACAGTATTCTCTCCGGCTGGTTTGTCAGCTTTGCCATCGCGCCTATCGCCACAGCCTTTGGCTCGAATGATACCGCCGCTTGGCTAGTGGATTTTTCGCTGTCACGTAATCTGGTGTTTACACTGATCTTCAGCACGCTGGTGTTTCTGGTATTACTGCAAGGCGTGCAAGAAGGCATAGAAAAATGGTCGAAACGCTTAATGCCGTTATTACTGATCATGCTGATCGCGGGCGTGGCGTATATCTTCACCCTAAATGGTGCGAGCGAAGGGATAAGTGCGCTACTAACGCCTAACTTTACCAAGGCACTGGCACCGGATACCCTGATCAGCGCGCTCGGACAAACCTTCTTCTCCCTCACCATAGGCACAGGTGCCATGATGGTGTACGGCAGTTATCTGAGCCAAAAAGAGAATATTGCTAAACTGACCGTCTGGGTTGCCTTTACCGACAGCGGCATCGCCTTTCTCGCCGCCTTCTTGATTATCCCAGCCATGTATGTGGCCCAGCACAATGGCGTGCAGATTTTTAATGCTGAGGGCAAGTTACTCGATTCGGATGCATTGGTGTTTACTGTCTTACCCGCGTTATTTTCCACCTTAGGAGATACGGCTAACCTTATCATCAGCGTGATTTTCTTTGTTCTGCTGATCATCGCGGGTTTAACCTCGGCCATATCCATCGCCGAAGTGCCGACGAGTTATGTGATGCAAAAGTTCGGACTCAGCCGTCAACGCGCCACCTTGATCATCGGCCTATTGTTGACCTCATTATCCTTATTACTGGCGGTATTTTTTGAGACGCTATTTAGTTTCACTATAATGCTGACCACCCAAATCGCCCAGCCGCTGGTCGCCCTCGGTATTGCGGTTTACTTAGGTTGGATTTGGCGCCAAACCCACCTGCTCAAGGCAATTCGTGGGCAAGAAGGTGTCAATAGCACAGGACTCTTCTGGCGCATTTGGCCAAGGTACGTGAAGTATGTGTGCCCAGTTCTGATCATCGCGATCGCCATCAGGCAATTTGTGTAACCCTTTGAGCGAATAACAAAATCCCCGCTAAGTGCCTGTCTCTTCTACACAAATTCCTCGGTTTGCCCCGGGGGATTTTTTTGAACCATTTTCAATTACCCTGATCTGATCCTGACCTTTTGTTTCAGATACCACATGCCATGTTTTTAAGTGAACCATCACTCTGGGCACAGAGCATTTTTCAGCGCGCAAAATTAGGGGATGTACGAAGGACCAAACGGCTTGTACAGTTGGCGGCTCAACTTGCAGCTCATACAGGACAATCTATCGTGCAATCTCTTTCATCCAGTGCAGACATTGAAGCCGCTTATCGCTTTGTCCGTAACGAGCATATCAGTCCGGCAGCGATTGCTGAGGCAGGTTTTGCTGCCACAGTGCAAGCCTGCGAACCATTTGATTGCCTACTGGCGCTGGAAGACACCACGTCATTGGAATTCACCCATCAAAGTGTCGCTGCAGAACTTGGACACACCACAGCCCATAAACATTCCAGTGGGCTGGAAGCGCACACGGTTTTCTTGTTTGCACCCAAGGCGCAGCAGGTCGTTGGACTGATTGAGCAGCATCGCTGGGCACGCGACCGCGAGGCCTATGGCCAGAAAAAACAACGTGCCAAACGTGATTATGAACAGAAAGAAAGTTACAAATGGCAACGGGCTTCAGCAGCGATGGCGACTCGCTTGGGACCACAGATGCAGAAGGTGATTTCGGTTTGTGACCGTGAAGCCGATATCATCGAATACCTGCGCTTTAAAACCGATACACAACAACGGTTTATTGTGCGCTCGATGCAAAGCCGCTGTATTGAAGAAGACCAGCACAAACTCTATGCGTTTAGTGAGACGCTGCAAAGTGCCGGTGAGCGGATGGTACAGGTGCAACAAAAAGGCGGTCGCAAAGCCAGAGTTGCGCACTGTGATATCCGCTTTGCGCCCATTACCGTGAAGGTTCCGGCGAATAAAACGGGCCAGTCTGTGCCGCTGTTTTATGTGGGTTGTCAGGAGAAAGACAGCGCAGATGGCCTCTGTTGGCACCTGCTGACCACTGAGGTAATCACAACAGCAGAGCAGGCGCAGCAAATTCTTGACTACTACGAGCGCCGCTGGCTGATTGAAGACTTCCATAAATCCTGGAAAACGGGCGGAACGCAGGTGGAAGACTTACGGATGCAAAGCAAAGATAATTTGGAGCGGATGATTGTGATTCTGGCATTTATCGCCACACGTATCCAGCAACTACGTTGTTACGCAGGCCAAGCTGAACAAGCGAAAAAACGGCCTTGCGATACCCTGTTAAGCCCATTGGCCTGGAAGTTGTTATGGCTAAAGACGGAAAAAAGCCAACCGCCCGAACAAGTCCCCAGTGTGCATTGGGCTTATCTAAGATTAGGAAAACTCGCGGGCTGGAATGACAGCAAACGAAGCGGAATTGTAGGCTGGGAAAGGTTATGGCAAGGATGGTTTAAACTGCAAACCATCCTTGAAGGTTACCAGCTAGCCTTGTCTCTTGAGCAAAAGATGTGATCAAGAGACAGGCTAAGTGCGGGGATTTTTTATTTAGCAATTGATGCACTAATTAACTACTTTAAAATAATCAGCAAAGTCTTGCTGCCGCCAATAGTGAATGCGATGACAGCCGGATTTTTTCAATCTATCGATGACGTTGAACTGTTAGGGAAGGCTGGATTGAAACGAAAGGGGATGTAAACAGCAGCCTTAAGAGATTAAGGCTGCTTTAAACACTGAGCTGATTACTGTTCGATACCCACGATTAACCAAGGTGAGTTGGCTTGCGCTACGTTACGCTCCAAATGCCATACTTCCTTAATGTCCTCTTCTACACCTTCAACGGTATCGCGATAGCGGCCGCTAAATTTAACACTCACTTCCGCAAGATTTGCATTGTGTGTGGCGCGGACAAGTTCTGCATCCAAAAACATCACTTCTGTGTGCTGATCGCCCACTAACTCGCGACGTTGGTTGCTGAGTTCATTGTAAAGATCAATAGCAACATACTCTTGGATTTTGCTTAAGTCGTTTTCATTCCACGCCAATTGCAGGGTTTTGTAGTGACTACGAGCGCCTTCCAAAAAGCTTGGTAAATCAAAACCGGCAGGCAAATCGAAGGGAACTGCGCTTGTCGCTTGGCCAAAACCATTGCTGCCGCTGTTTGTATTGGTGGCAAAACCTGTTTGTTCAGTCTGTTGACGCTGCATATTTGGATTGGGTTGGCCAGCACCCGCATAGGCTGGTCTTGGCTGCGCACCCGCTTTTGAGGCCATCACAGTACGGACGATTTTGAATAGCACGAATGCCAGCAAACCGATAATCAAAATATCCATGATTTGAATATTTTCAAAACCACCGCCCATAAACAGCGCAGCCAATAAGCCACCTGCTAATAAACCGCCTAACATGCCGCCCATCATACCTTTTTTGCCCGGCGCTCCCGCTGGCGCCGTAGTCGGTGTGTTAGTCGCCGCTGGTTGAGCCGGAGCCGTTTGATGGCTTTTGCCGATAGATTTACTACCGCCGAATTTTTTCGCTTCAACGACTGGGCTAGTAACTAAGCTAACCGCAAAAATCATCGCCAGCATAATAAATAACTTTTTCATTTATAGGATCTTGTTCGTGTAATCTGAGGTGCTGCCATAATAGCGGGATGACATTATATGTCAATTAGCAAAAAGCGAAGGCTGATTGTCCTGTGCATATTTAGTGAGTTGCGATTAGTACTGTCATTCCAGTCACGCGCCAACTTTGGTTTAAAAATAAGTCATCCCTGAGGGCTCGACGGCTGCATCTGCTGTATATGGACATACGAATGTCGCGATCACATGAATGTGAATGAGCGACCATGCCGCCAACGGTCACTTACATTCCAGTGCTTAATCCCATAAACTACCGTACATTCTGATAGCCAGAACGACCCAAACCGAAGTCCAATCCCCAGATAGGGGTAACCATCTCAGCAGTCATATCTTTTGAATCAAGATTTAGAATAATCTCCATGAAGAAAATTTAGAATAATCTCCATGAAGAAAAGATGCGTTTTTCCTATATTTTTTCATCTTTTTTAAAAAGAGATTATTTTTCTATTCTTATAGATAAACCTGTACGGTTAATTAGTCAAATCTTAAAATAAATGCCATTAAAAGGGGGGCATCGTTTATTAATTTTGCAGAAGAGTTTTCTATTTCCTCAGACTCATCGTCGTCAGTAATTGAAACAAAACACACTGTCGAATTTAGCTCAATAGGCAGTTCTCTTTTTATTCTGATTAGTACATTTGATAATGTCTTAATTAGTTCATTTTTAAACTTTGCAAAGTTTATTTCTCGAGATGAGTCCTCTCGAAGCATCTTACTTATTTTGGAGAAGGCTCCCGCATTATATCCATCATAAAACCACTCAGATACTACCCATCTATAGTAATTTTCACACTCTATGCTCTGATCTTCTTCAGCAACGAGAATGCTTTTAAGCTTACCCTCAGAGCTAGCACTTAATGATGCTGACATGGCACTACTGTCAGTGTAAAGAGATACCGCATAGAATGCCTCATCTTTATTTTCTAACAATAACATCTTGATTGTATCGTATGTAATTTCAAAGCATTTTTCTTCTAACTCAATCCAGTCCATTATTCACTCCTTGTACTTAGCTTCAATATTTTCATTTTATGATGCACTCAGCTCCATGCAGAATACTGATAATGTTCATTTATCTCCTTAAAACTCACCCCTGTTAAACCAAGAGCTTCGTACTCATTTTTAAACTGAATAGAACATACAGAAGCCGCTATCTCGTTACAAAAGAATAAATGTTCACGTATATTATTCTTTATTTTAAATTTATCTATAGACTCATAATATGTCTTCTTTAACCCACGTTCCTCTTGCGTGTTCAATTTTCCAGAATCTAAGTCAATCGAGATAGCATAAGTGGACTCATCCTTATCTAAGATAGACAAATAACTTAGTGGAAAAAATAAAAAGTACTTTTTCTGCGGACGAAATCCTCGATGCAAGTTAATATCGACAGGAATACGAATACACTTAACATTTAATTTTTCACACAAGTATAACATTTCATTAGAAACTAAATTTTCATCAACCAAATAATCACCATTCAGTTGATATGTTTTTGCTTTAAGAGAATAAGCATTAAAAAAATCAACCTCACATGGTGGTGAGTCATAAAACTCATAGTCAGGTAGCTCAGGAGTCCAATGTTTATCCATAAAATACGGTATTCCCTTACCATCAGGATCTGATTGCACAATAAAAAATGGCTGTAGATTTGTACTCAAAATCACTACCCTGTAATAGGTTAAAAGTTTAATGTCTCTAAGAAAGCATTAGCGCAAACTTAAATTTATTTTAAACATCGTTTTACTCTGTTGCTAGCCATAATATTCCTTCGCAAGTCAAAAAAGCTTAACGAGCCACCAATTGTTAAATTCTCGGAATGCATAATTATAAATAACAGACTATCAGGCATACCAAGGGTTTAACGGGATTAAGCACTGTCGTGGAAGTGACCGTTGGCGGCATGGTCGCTCATTCACATCCATGTGTTCGCGACATTCTAGTCTTGTTATAAATCTAGCCATATATAGCAGATGCCGCCGTAGGGCCGATAGGATCAACTTATTTTTTTAAACTAAAGTCGGCGAATCACTGGAATGACAGTGCTAAATCAATATTACCTGCTGCCAAAAGCGACTTTATTAACAAAATTAAAAAATCCCCGCATTGCGGGGATTTTCGTTTAATCAAAACCACTAAAACTAACTAAGTTACAAACACTTTCCATCCGATGAATCATCGGAAGAAAGTGCTCGACTGATGCCGCCGAAGATGACATTCAAGAAGCCGATACCGACATCTTTTTGCCGCTCATCGGCGCTGCCCGTATCGTGGCCGCTCGCATCGCGCATGCTTTGATTATTGTTGGTTCCGCGCACAAAATCGCAGGAGACATTGCTCGTATTATTCACTGAACAAGCACTGAGCAAAGCGATCATTAGGCCGCAAAGAGCAAGGCGTAATTTTGGCATATTAGTTCAACACTTCTTCTAATGCCTTGAGGCATAAAGAAACATTCTCACGGCGGGCACCAAAGCCCATTAGACCGATACGCCATGCTTTACCCGCAAGGGCGCCAAGGCCTGCACCGATTTCGAGGTTGTAATCCTTCAGCAAACGAGTGCGCACTGCGGCATCATCCACACCTGCGGGGATATAAACCGTATTCAGCTGCGGTAGGCGATAATCTTCGGCAACCACAAAATTAAGCCCTAACTTTTCCAGCCCAGCACGCAGCACTAAATGCATTTCGTGATGGCGTTGCCATGCATTCTCTAAGCCTTCGGCCGCCAAAATACGCAGGGATTCATGCAGTGCATAAAGCGCGTTCACTGGCGCAGTGTGATGATAACTGCGTTTGCCGCCCGCGCTGGTCCAATAGGCCATCACAAGACTTTGATCGAGGAACCAACTTTGCACTGGGGTTTTACGATTCTTGAGTTTTTCTACCGCTGCGCTCGAGAAAGACACAGGCGATAAACCCGGTACACAGGAGAGACACTTTTGACTGCCAGAATAAATAGCATCTATGCCCCATTCATCAACTCTTAATTCGACGCCGCCAAGGGAAGTGACCGCATCAACTATGCTCAAACAACCATAGGTTTTAGCTAATGCGCACAGGTTTTTTGCATCGGACAGCGCGCCAGTTGAGGTTTCGGCGTGCACAAAGGCTAAAAATTTGGCATCTGGATTGGCTTTCAGTGCCGCTTCAACCGCTGCAGGATCAACAGGTGTGCCCCACTCATTGTCCACCAGCACGGCAATGGCGCCCATACGCTCGACGTTTTGGCGCATACGCTCACCAAACACACCGTTACGACAGACAATCACCTTCTCACCCGGCTCGACTAAGTTAACGAAACAGGTTTCCATGCCCGCACTGCCCGGCGCTGATACCGCCATGGTCATTTCGTTTTTAGTTTGGAAGGCGTATTGGATCAGACTCTTAAGCTCATCCATCATGCCCACAAACAGCGGATCTAAGTGGCCAACCGTAGGTCTGGACTGCGCCGCAAGCACTTCGGGATAAACATCCGACGGGCCAGGGCCCATTAAAATACGGCGAGGAGGATTAAAAGCGGTAAAACGCGGTGCTGGTAACATCATGTCTCCTTAATGCGTGTAGGTGTAGGTCGAAGTCTAGTTATTATTCGTTAGCCAATCGTCAGCGGATTAAGTCAGCGACTTAACTGTGGCGCGCTAATCGGCGGCTAGAGTATTAAGTCTACAAAACTACCACAAAAAGGAGCGCCTGTGCGCTCCTCCTTTAGCCTTAGTTATGACTAACATAAGCGCCACATGCAGAGATAGCTAAGGTTGTAACGCCTTGTTGCCGTTACCCGCATTTAAAAACAGCTGATAGGCAGGACTTTGAGTTTCCTCTTGATAGACAAAACCCAACTCAGTTAAAAACTGTTGGAACGGCAAAGCATCACTCGCGGGTACTTCAAACCCCGCCAGCACTCGGCCAAAGGCCGCGCCGTGGTTGCGATAATGGAACAAGCTAATGTTCCATTTACTCTGCAAGGTAGTTAAAAACTTCAGCAGCGCACCGGGATGTTCAGGGAACTCGAAGCTAAACAAACGCTCCTCTAAAGGCTCTGGTGGATGACCACCGACCATATAACGCACATGCAATTTCGCGGTTTCATCCCCGGATAAATCCTGAACTTCAAAACCATTAGCCTCTAAGGTGGCAATGATTTGTTCTAGCTCACCTTGGCCTCGGCTTAAGCGAATGCCGGCAAACACCACGGCAAGATCACGACTACTGAAACGATAGTTAAACTCTGTCATCACCCGCTTATCGAGCAACTCACAGAATGTTAAGAAACTTCCCGGACGCTCAGGGACTTTCACCGCCAGTACCGCTTCTTTTTGCTCGCCAAGCTCACAGCGTTCCGACACATAACGCAGACTGTGAAAATTCACATTGGCGCCACTTAAAATCGCCGCGACCTTTTCACCATTGCCGCAATCACCATTGGCATTAGCGCTGACATATTTTTTAAGCCCAGCTAAGGACAAGGCCCCTGCGGGTTCGGCGATCGCACGGGTGTCTTCGAAGATATCTTTCACCGCAGCGCAGATTTCATCCGAAGTGACAGTCACTACTTCATCGACATAAAGTTTCGCGACTCGAAACGGCTCAGTGCCGATACGTTTAACCGCCACGCCATCGGCAAATAAACCGACTTGCGCCAGCGTCACAGGTTCGCCCGCTTCCATCGCTGCCTTTAAACAGGCGGCGTCTTCTGGCTCGACACCGACAATTTTCACCTGCGGCATCACCGCCTTGTAATAGGCTGCGATACCCGCGATTAAACCGCCGCCGCCCACGGGCACAAATACCACTTCGAGATCGCGCTGCTGCTGCAACATCTCTTGGGCGATAGTGCCTTGGCCTGCGATCACAGCTTCATCGTCGAAAGGCGCGATATAGACTCGGCCCTCTTCTTTGGCCATCGCCATCGCAAAACCATTGGCTTGATCGAAGGCTTGGCCGTGCAATACCACGTTGCCACCTAAACGGCGCACCGCATCGACTTTGATATCGGGCGTTGTCTCGGGCATCACAATCACAGCATCCACACCGCGACTCGCCGCTGACATAGCTACACCTTGGGCATGATTGCCTGCCGAAGCGCACACCACGCCGCGCTGGCATTCTTCTTTCGTCAGCTGGGCGATACGGTTATAGGCACCGCGTAACTTGAAGGAATGCACTGGCTGCATATCTTCGCGCTTCAAAAATACCTGACAACCTAAACGCGCCGATAACTTGTTCATGCTTGAAAGCGGCGTCACTTTCGCTATGTCATACACGGATGACAACAGGATTTTTTGCAGATAGCTTTGTGCCAACTGAAAATGGGCTAAATCCGCCTGAGTTTGCGATGCAAGTGGCAACATAGATGCAGTAAACATAATTAGTCCTCCAGTTTACTGCGATCGCGCACCGCGCCCTTGTCGGCACTGGTGGCGAGCATGGCATAGGCCTTAAGCGCGAGTGATACATAACGCTGGCGACCAATAGGTTTCCACGCCATTGGGCCAAGACTGTGCATTTTTTCACGGCGAGCATTGAGTTCAGTATCGCTTACCGCCAGCTTGATGCTGCGCTTTGGTATATCAATTTCGATGCGATCGCCATTTTCAATCAAGGCGATCGTACCGCCAGCGGCAGCTTCGGGTGAGACGTGGCCGATAGATAAACCTGAAGTGCCACCGGAGAAACGACCGTCGGTTATCAGCGCGCAGGCCTTGCCTAAACCGCGTGATTTTAAGTAACTGGTCGGATACAACATTTCTTGCATACCCGGGCCGCCTTTCGGGCCTTCATAACGAATAACAACCACATCACCCGCCACCACTTCGCCGCCTAAAATACCCGCCACGGCATCATCTTGGCTTTCATAGACGCGCGCCGAGCCGATGAAGGTCAGATTCGATTCATCCACGCCCGCCGTTTTAACGATACAGCCGTTTTCGGCCACGTTGCCCGACAATACGGCAAGCCCGCCCTCTTGGCTGAAGGCAAACTCGCGGCTACGGATACAGCCTTCTTGTCTGTCATTATCCAGTGACGGCCAGCGACAATCTTGGCTAAAGGCTTTAGTGGTCGGAATCCCCGCAGGTCCCGCCATAAAGAAGTGTTTTACTTTTTCATCTTGCGTCTGCATCACATCGTATTTCGCCAATACAGACTTCAAATTGCCACCTTCATCGGCCGCCACATGAAACACATCGGTATGCAGTAATCCGGCTCTGTCTAGCTCACCTAAAATCCCCATCACCCCACCCGCACGGTGCACGTCTTCCATATGATATTTAGGCGTTGATGGTGCAACTTTACAAAGGTGCGGCACCAGGCGCGACATGCGGTCAATATCCGCCATGGTAAAGTCAACATCAGCTTCCTGCGCGGCGGCCAATAAATGCAAAACGGTATTAGATGAGCCGCCCATGGCGATATCTAAGGTCATGGCATTTTCGAAGGCTTTAAAGTTAGCGATATTGCGTGGCAATGCCGATTCATCATCTTGATGATAATAACGTTTTGCCAGCGCCATCACGCGGCGACCCGCTTCCAAAAACAGCTCGCGGCGATCGGCGTGGGTTGCCAGCATAGAACCGTTACCCGGCAGCGATAATCCTAGTGCTTCGGTTAAACAGTTCATTGAGTTGGCGGTAAACATACCCGAACAAGAACCGCAGGTTGGGCACGCGCTACGCTCGATTTTGGCACTGTCTTCATCGCTCACGTTCGAGTCGGCGCCCGCCACCATTGCATCGACTAAATCGAGCTTGATGAGCTTATCCGACAGCTTAGTTTTACCCGCTTCCATCGGTCCACCAGACACAAATACGACGGGAATATTGAGGCGCAGCGCCGCCATCAACATGCCGGGGGTGATCTTGTCGCAGTTGGAGATACACACTAAAGCATCGGCGCAGTGGGCGTTAACCATGTATTCCACACTGTCGGCGATAAGCTCGCGCGATGGCAGACTGTAAAGCATGCCGCCGTGGCCCATGGCGATACCGTCATCGACTGCGATCGTATTGAATTCTTTGGCGATACCGCCCGCTTCTTCGATGGCGCTCGCGACGAGTGAGCCCATGTCTTTTAAGTGCACATGACCCGGTACAAACTGAGTAAAGGAGTTGGCAATGGCGATAATTGGCTTACCAAAATCATTGTCTTTCACCCCTGTGGCGCGCCATAGCGCACGGGCACCCGCCATATTGCGGCCTTCGGTACTGGTAGCTGAACGTAACTTTGGCATTGACTGTATCCTTTATCTCAAATCGAAAATCGTATTCTTAATTCACATGACGAATGCTTAAGCATTCGCCGTTTGTTGCAAGCTCAGAGGTAACAATACCTTACACTGGGTCACATCAATCAGTTTATTCAACTGATTACTTAACAGTTCGATGGCACGTTCGCTATCGACCTCCATATCCAGCGACAGGCTAGCGTCGTCATTCATACGCATCTGCATTTGGGTAATCGTAAAGCCGCGATGGCGAGTCACGCGCAAAACACGCTCAAGCACTTCGGGGCGTTGTTGAACCGTTAATTCCAGAGAGTGGATCATGTTTGTTTCTCCATTTCGTCCATCATATCGCTGTTTGATGCGCCGGGGGGCACCAGTGGCCAAACGTTAAAAGCATCGTCGATTGCAACGTGTAACAAATACGGGCCCTTAGCCGCTAACATTTCGGTTAAGGCTTCTTCCACTTCGTCGGAAGAAAAAATCGTGCGGCCGGGAATATCAAAAGCGGAGGCCAATAAGACAAAATCAGGGTTATCGGATAAATCCGTTTCACTGTAGCGCTCTTCAAAAAATAGCTGTTGCCACTGCTTCACCATGCCAAGCTTTTGGTTATCAACCAGCACGATTTTCACCGGCAGCTTACGGCGCTTGATGGTGGTCAGCTCCTGCACATTCATCATAAAAGAACCATCGCCAGAGACAGTCACCACAGTCGCATCGGGGCGCGCCACTTGTGCGCCAATGGCCGCGGGTAAACCAAAGCCCATAGTGCCTAAGCCCGCGCTGGACAGATGATCTTCAGGGCGGCGGAACCACATATGCTGGGCCACCCACATTTGGTGCTGGCCCACATCGCAACAAACAACATTGTCCTCGGGTAACTTATTGGCTAAACGGCGCAGCAGCGCAGGGGCGTAAATCAAACTGCCGGGGTGTTGATAATCCCATTGGTGTTTACGGGATAAATGCTCCACCTCGGCCTGCCAAGGCGTGATGTTCATCGACATGGCTAAGGCGGGTAGGATTTGGCGTAAGTCACCGGCTATCGCCACCTCTGGCATACGTAACTTGCCCAGCTCAGCGGCGTCGATGTCTAAATGGATCACTTTGGCCTTGTCGGCAAAGCTCGCTAAACGGCCGGTGACTCTGTCGTCGAAACGGGCGCCAACCACGATCAGCAAATCACAATCCTGTACCGCTAAGTTAGCCGCTTTGCCACCATGCATGCCTAACATGCCTAAGTAACCGGGCGTGCCGTGGGCGATACTGCCAAGCCCTTTCAAGGTTGCGACCGAAGGTATACCCGTTACTTTGATAAACTCACGCAGTTGATCGACCGCGCCCGCCATGCCCACACCGCCGCCGACATACAACATAGGTTGTTTCGCTTCTGCCAACAGCGCACGGGCGGCCTCGATATCACTCATCTCGGCTTGTGGTTCGTTCATGACGGCCAGCAAAGGCGTACGGTATTCAAGGTGAGCAAGTTGGATATCCTTCGGGATATCGACCAACACAGGGCCAGGGCGGCCGGATGCGGCGATCTCAAAAGCTTGATACAAGGTTGGGATCAGGTCGTTGACGTCTGTCACCATAAAGCTGTGCTTAGTGCAGCTCAGTGACATGCCCAGTACATCGATTTCTTGAAACGCATCAGTGCCGATAACGGCGGTGGAGACTTGGCCTGTGATAGCCACGATAGGCACTGAATCTAGCAACGCATCGGCAAGTGAGGTGATAAGGTTAGTCGCACCAGGGCCTGATGTCGCAAAGCACACGCCGGTTTTACCGCTGGCTCTTGCGTATCCTACGGCAGCAAAGGCCGCGCCTTGTTCGTGACGGCTTAAGAGATGTTCAACAGGGCTTCCATAGAGGGCATCGTATATTGGCATAATGGCACCACCTGGGTAACCAAACACTGTGGTGACTCCATGTGCTGCTAACACTTTGATTACCGCGTCTGCACCTCTGATCATCTGCCCTGGTTCCATATTCTCTCTCGCTACGTTAGTCCTGAATTGCCGAAAATCGACGCTAATTTTTTACTCTTTCGAAATCTTTACTCTTTCGAAGCTTAGAACCTTGCTCTAGGCCCTGAAACGAAGAACCCCCCGGTCCTTTCGGAGCGGGGGGTTCTTTCGAAACTTTTAACCTTTTAGGTCTATCAGTTCGCCATGCGCCGCCCCCGCTGTGATTTAATAATCACGACGGTAATAATCACGAGAATGAGCTTGGCAGCTTGGTTAAACATCAATATGGATTCCTAATCGGTGTTTCTAAAATTGGGGTATTGCATGAAAGTTAGTTTCGCTTTGGACTTTGCCCTACCGCGAGCTATTAGCTTTACCATAAAGCGACAGCCAAACACAATAAAAAATATCTTTTGTCAAAAAAAATTCAGCTTCCCTGCCGAGACAATGCAAAACAACAAAGTAAAACGTTAACTGTTGAGCCTCAGTCGGCGCGATGCGCCTACTGAACGATAGACTCACTAACTGTGTCGTTTTTGCCCGCTCGACAACCCACTGAACAGGAAAAAATTTGTTTCTCACTAACTGATTTATCACTAAGCTGATTCATCACTAAGCTGATTCATCACTAAGCAAGCTCAAGATGCGCGTTTCACTATCTTGAGCTTGCTTGGGAACTGAGCTGAGACCCAAGTCCTTTGAGTCTCAACCCTCTCCCCCAATGCTGGGCTTAACTAACTATCACTTAAGCCTCAACAATGCTCTTCATATCTGTCATGTAACCGCGAAGCTCAGCACCAACATATTCCACTGCCGTTTCACGAATCGCTTCGTTAACAGCGATGAGCGTTAGGTTGTCGACACCGGTTGCGCTGTCTTTCAGGCCAGCACCTAAATACTCAGATGACATGGCATTAACATAGTCACGCAGCATAGGTACGGCAGCGTGATTGAACAGGTAGCAACCGTATTCGGCTGTGTCTGAAATCACTACGTTCATTTCGTACAAACGCTTACGGGCAATCGTGTTAGCGATCAGTGGGGTTTCGTGCAGTGACTCGTAATAGGCCGACTCTTCCACGATACCCGCAGACACCATAGTATCGAACGCCAGTTCCACACCCGCTTTGATCATAGCAACAAGGAAAATACCTTTGTCGAAATAGGTTTGTTCGTCGATATGCTCACTCGATACGGGCGCATTTTCGAAACCTGTTTCGCCAGTTTCAGCTCTCCAACGCAGTAAGTTCGCATCATCGTTCGCCCAGTCTTCCATCATAGTGCGAGAGAATTCGCCGCTGATGATGTCATCCATGTGCTTTTCAAATAATGGTTGCAGAATTTCTTTTAAATCTTCTGCAATTTCAAATGCTTTAATCTTGGCTGGATTAGACAAACGGTCCATCATGTTAGTGATGCCGCCGTGTTTCAGCGCTTCAGTGACCGTTTCCCAACCTTGCTGGATAAGCTTGGCCGCATAGCCTGGCTCAACGCCATCGGCGATCATTTTCTCGTAACCTAAGATGGCACCCGTCTGCAACATACCGCACAGAATGGTTTGCTCGCCCATCAGATCCGACTTCACTTCTGCGATGAAAGACGACAGTAAAACACCGGCTCTGTCTCCACCCGTTGCGCTAGCATAGGCTTTAGCAATCTCTAAACCGTCACCGTTTGGATCGTTTTCTGGGTGAACCGCGATAAGGGTAGGCACACCAAAACCACGTTTGTATTCTTCACGCACTTCAGTGCCAGGGCACTTAGGCGCAACCATCACCACAGTGATATCGGAACGAACTTGCATACCCTCTTCAACGATGTTGAAGCCGTGTGAGTAAGACAAGGTAGAGCCTTGCTTCATCAGTGGCATAACCGCGTTAACCACGTTTGAATGCTGTTTGTCCGGCGTCAGGTTAAGGACCAGATCCGCCGCGGGGATTAATTCTTCAAAGGTACCGACACGGAAACCGTTATCGGTTGCTTTTTGCCATGAGGCACGTTTCTGTTCAATCGCTTCAGGACGCAGGGCAAAAGAGATATTCAGACCCGAATCACGCATGTTCAAGCCTTGGTTAAGACCTTGAGCACCACAACCTAAAATAACAATATTCCAATCTTTGATGTAGTTACAGCCGTCGCTAAACTCAGAACGATCCATGAAACGACATTGGCCAAGCTGTGCTAATTGTTGACGTAAATTCAGAGAGTTAAAATAGTTAGCCATCTGATATACCACCTATAAGTCAGAAATTTTGGACGCAACCAAACTAACATAATGTTACGACTTGGTTGTGATTGAAATCACTATAACCCATGCTTATCATTGCTTAAAATGATATATTCGAAACTTCATATTGCATTATACGCAACGTCAGCCGCAATAACGCTCAGTAACACTGGCAGCAACATCGGCGGCAATATGCAGCACTCAAGCTCAAGCTCAGGCTCAGGCTCAGGCTAAACAGGATAAGTTATGGATATTCGTACCCTCAAATTGTACCTGCACTTATGTGACAGTTTGCACTTCGCCAAGACCGCGGAGCAGATGCATGTGAGCCCATCGACCTTAAGCCGAGCACTGCAAAGATTAGAAGAAGAAGTGAACGCTAAGCTGTTAGAGCGGGATAATCGCAGCGTGACCTTAACCCACGCGGGACACGAATTTAAGCGATTCGCCGAGCAGACTTTGAACCATTGGAGCACACTCAAGCACAGTATCGATCTCAAGCAGGACGTGCTGCGCGGTCGGTTAAATCTGTATTGCTCGGTCACTGCCGCCTACAGTCATTTACCGGGTTTATTGGATCTATTCCGCCAAGAGCATCCCTTCGTCGAAATCGCCTTAACCACGGGAGATGCAGCGAACGCGCTAGCAGAAGTGCAGCAGAATCGCGCCGATATCGCCATCGCCGCCCTGCCCGATCCGTTTCCCAGCAGCTTACACTTTGCCAAAATCGACGATGTGCCGCTGTCGATTATCGCACCGACGATCCGCTGTGCAGTACAGCAACAAGTGAGTCAAACGCCTATAGATTGGTCGAGCGTGCCCTTTATCATCCCAGATCACGGCCCAGGACGGCGCCGCGCCGATAACTGGTTCAAACAAATGGGCATCAGCCCTAATATTTACGCCCAAGTTTCGGGCCAAGAAGCGATCGCCTCTATGGTAGCGTTAGGTTGTGGCGTGAGCATGAGCCCCGAAGTGGTGATCAATAACAGTCCAGTGCGAGATCGCATTCAGCTACTCTCGTCGCCAGTGGCGATTCCACCGTTCGAGCTAGGTTGCTGCTGCAAAGTGAAACGACTTGATGATCCCATCGTTAATGCGTTTTTGGATGTGATTTAAACGGGGAAAGTAATACAAAATAAAAGTGCGAGTGAAGAGTTTCAACGAGATATAAAGCTAAAACGGCTCTCAAAAAACTAAAAACTTAGCTAAAGAGAACCGCTTCACTATCAAACAGTTGCTATCAAATTGGTGCTAACGAACTATTGCCACAGGATTTCTATCGCAAGGCAATCAACACAAGATGACAGGATTACACATCCGGCGAGTTGAGCTTATCAATAGGATCGATACGAGTCACCAATAGCTGATCGACCTTGTACGAATCGATATCGACCACCTCAAATTTATAGCCCGCATAGTTCACGAAATCCGTACGCTTAGGGATTTTACGCAGCATATACATCATAAAACCAGCAATGGTTTCGTAGTTCTGATTATGCGGAAACTCCTCAATACCAAAGGCGCGCATTACGTCGGTAATAGGCGTCACACCGTCGACTAACCAAGAGTTACTATCGCGGGCGATGATCTGCTCTTCGCTCTCGTGCAATGACCAAGCCCCCATTACGGCGCGCTGTAGATCGTTAGTAGTCACAATCCCCACCACTAAGGCGTATTCGTTCATGACCACGGCAAAATCGGCGCGACTATTTTTAAAGTATTCCATCGCTTCTGACAGGCTCAGCGTATCGGGAATGATCAGCGAAGTATGGATTAAGTTACTGCCTTTTAAGATGATATTCTCACCGTTAATCACACGTATCAGCAATTCTTTCGCATCCACGAAGCCTTTGATCATATCTAACTGACCATCGCAGACGAGGAACTTAGTATGGGGATCTTCAGAAATTTTACGCTTGATATCTTCTTCACTGTCTTGCAGTAAAAAGTACACTAAGCTTTCACGGGCCGTCATGGCCGAAGTCACAGAAACGGTTTGCATTTCAAACACATTTTCCATCATCTGTTGCTCACCGCGATCTAGCACCCCAGCTTCGGCACCGGCATTCATGACGGCATAAATGTCGTCGGAGGTGATAGCATCGTTACGCACAGTTGGGATCTGCAGCAGTTTAAAGATACCACTCGCCATGCCATTGAAAAACCATACTAATGGGCGTAATAGCACAATACAGAAAGACATAGGCCCGACAACAGCTAAAGCGACAGGCTCAGGCATCGCCATGGCAATGCGTTTTGGCATTAAATCGGCGACTAAAATAAAGGCGCTGGTTACCGTTATGAAGGATAAAACAAAGCTCAATTGGCTCAGCCAAGGCTCGGCAACTAAAGGGGAAAGCAACTGATAGAAGTAAGGCCGAAATGCCGACTCACCCACAATACCGCCCATGATGGCAACGGCATTAAGACCAATTTGTACTACCGTAAAAAAGCTACCGGGAACGGCTTGTAACTGCAGCACTTTTTCTGCTCGTGCATCGCCCTCATCGGCTAACTGACGTAAACGAATTTTACGTGAAGCGGCAAGTGCAATTTCTGACATAGAGAAAAAACAACTCGCGCCGATTAGACACAATATAATCATCACGTTATCAAAGAGACTCATGTAACACCTTTCATTTAACACTGGACTAACTAGGACCAACCCGCGCCTTATTGCTCGCGAGTCAGTTGAATTCATTGTATTTGAGCAAAGTTTGCTTTGTCTGGTCGCTGCACAACAAGATTGTATTGACCACTTTCACCCCTGAGATGAATGAGCGCTTAGATGACAATCCTTAGGGTGCACTCAGTATATCTGCAAATTCACGAGTTATGCGTGACTCCGCTCTCGCAGCCCACGCATAGCGCTAATGCACTTGCATCATTTAAGTAATTTTTTATGTCGAAACGACTGAATATACAGCATTTAATTATTTTACTCGACTCGATGGTATTAGACATCCGAGCGCGGTGGCTTTGATATTGAGCTGCTAGAACGTACATTTAAACCAACAGAATTGACTATGCAGTCGTGGCTTTGCTTAATTGCGTTACGTAAAATACGTCCAGAATGGCAGCATGGATGTCACTCAGAGTGCATCGCTAAATCGACAATAGGCGACAGATTATATCTCATCTGCCGCCTAATATTACCTCACCTTGAGTAATTTTTATCTTAGCGACTTATCTACAGCTGTGTTTCACATAAATGTTATCAATTAGTTAGCATGATTGAGGACGTCTGTGGCGTGGTGATGCTAACCGAATATGTCTCCAATTTTGCAGCATAGCGCCTAGACTCTTGAAGCTCAGTAGCCAATCCAGCAACGTGTTGGGATATCTTGGCGAAAGAGTAAAATCACCTTCAACCGGCTCCCATTAAATCACTTCAACCTCGACTCTATTGCGACCTTTATCCTTAGCGCGATAGAGGCAAACATCGGCGCGGCGTAATACGTCGGCCATCTTAAACCCAGAGATCTTATCTAATGGCAAAAACACGCTGCCAATACTGATCGTCACCACAGCCAACGGAGATACTTGATGGGGAATATTGAGTTGCTCAACGAGATAACACAGTTGCGTAGCAATAGCCGTTAACTGTGCTGGCGTGACCTGCTCGACGACCAAAGCAAACTCTTCACCACCAATGCGAGCCAATAGAGCATTGTGCGGCAGGATATCGCACTGTGCTAAGGCATCAGCCACCCGTTTAAGCACAGTATCGCCTTCAAGATGACCATAAGTGTCGTTGTAGGATTTGAAATAATCGATATCTAACATTAACAATCCCGCTGGAGTGTTAGCTTGTAGCACAGTAGCTAATCTTTCAGTAAAGGGTCGTCTATTAGCTAAGCCAGTTAATTCATCGGTTTCAGCCATCACCTTTAATTGGCTATTCGCGGCAACCAGCGCTTGTTGTAGCACTATCATCTGACGCTCTTTCTGTTCGCGTAGCAGTAACTCGTTCAATGCGGAGGCGAATTGGGTCAGCATATTCTTTTTCTGGGCGTTCCAATTTAATGGCCGCGACACAGTCGACAGCGAGAGCAATCCCAATAACTCCCCAGCATTTTTAATCGCAAAGGCGGCAATCGAACATATCCCCACGGATTTCATTACCTCATATTCCTGTGGTGAAAAGCCTTTAACGCCTCAAGATCCTCAATCACTAAGGTCGATTCCGTCTCGAATTTTTTAGCCAGTTGAGCAATATTATCTACCGAAATCACTTGGACCTTATTTGCGTGTAAGTCACTGGTCCAAAAGCTGCGGTAATAGGCATGCTGCTGATGGAATTCGAGAAGACTCACCCTTTCAACATCAAATAACTGACCTATTTTGTGGCATACCTCAGTTAAGGTTTTATCCACATTGCAGGTATCTATGCTCAAAAATTGCAACGAAATCTCGGCCAACAATTGATTCGACTGCGACTGCCAATCTAATTCTTTAGTTCGTTCTTTGACTAAGTCAGACAATAAATGCTGCTGTTGTTGCAGTGCACGTTGCTGACGTTTATTGATGGCTAAATCATTACGTATCCTTTGATACATACCTTTAAGTGACAATGCCACATGGGCTATTTCATCGGGTCTTGCGGTTACCGTCTCGGGCACAGATAACTTTTTTAACGAGTTAAGATTGATTTTATTAGTGAAATCTTCCAGTGCCGACAATCTATCTGTCACCATGAGTCGCACTAAGGTCAAAATCAAATAAATCATCAATAGGGTCTTTAACCCATTACCAAGCACGATAAAAATCAACTGCCGCCACAGCTCGTAGTAAAGCCGATTGGTATCTAACCCTACGGTCAAAGTCGCTATCGACTGCTCTTGATAGGTCACAGGATAGTGAAATAGAGTTTGCGACTCATCATCGGTTAACAAAGGTTTACCCAGATGCATAGTGACGCCATCGATACTGTCTAAATGTACACTCGACACTAATGGCATCATCCCCAGTCCAGAGAGCAAATCCGATAACAAGCTACGGTCGACGTCCCACAGTGACTTAGCCACGCTTGGCAAAATAGATTCTGAATACTCGCGGATATCCGAAGTCGCATTATCGATACTATCCTGATAGTTCCAAATCAACTGTACCAGCATAGTTAACACAGCAAAAAACGAGCTCACCCCAATAATAATCAGCGTCATCTTGTGGCTAATAGAATGATTACGATGCTTCATGTACACCTGTTATTACGCCTTGAGGGGCAACTTATTCAAAATCTGAGACTGGAAAATCTGTGGCCAATCTCGAGCAACTAACATTTGATAAAATGCCGAATCTGGTTGCAAAACACCGAACAAAGCAACATTGTCATAGGGGAGATATTTTTTATGCTGCTGATAATATTGCAATTCGACCAAACCTAAAGCGCCAACCAAAAAATGCCCGCCACCAATAACACTCACAGAGTGCTGGCGACAAAGCTGTAAAATCTCAGGTGAAGTATTGATCGTACCGACAAATACATCTTTACCAGACACCAAACCTTTTTCCTTCAATGCCTTAAGCACCCCAATCGCCATACGATCACTGGCGGTCCAAATCACATTCAGATCAGGATAACGATTCAGCAGGGTTAACGCTTGCCCATAAGCCACAGCCTCACTCCATTGGCCATAAACCGTTTGAGTCAGAGTGGCATTGGACTGCATAAAGAAATAGTCACTGGCGCCTTGGGTTCGTAGCACTGAAGCAGGCGTCTATTTATCGCCCGAAATCAACAGAACTTTAGCCGCCTTTCCCTCTAAGTCATCCATTAAGGCCTTAGCGGTCGCCGAACCAATAGCGTAATTATCGGGAATAATGGCGGGTAACAAATATTCTTGCCAATGGGGATCTTGCAGCAGGGCATCACGCTCGCCAGGGGAAATATCATTTAAAATCAATTGCACATAGACAGGGTGAGGATAAAGCGCCTGCAGCATTTTTATCGCGGATTGTTTTTCATTAACCAGAATAACGTAATTAGGTAACGCCTTTGCAGAAGCTAACAACTCATCGAGTTGGGTGATCATCTTGAAGTGATTGCGATCGGAATGAATGATATCGAGTTTAATATCGAGTGTCGTCGATGCCGCCAACATCAATTGGTCGACATCTCCCCAAAAACTGTCATCGACAGCCCCAGGATTAAAGAAAACCACATCGAGTTTTGCCCATGCTGCCCCACCAAAACCCGCAGTACAGATAAACACACACGCTAACATCCACGAACGCATAGGCGAGTTCTCCTCGACCATGTTCCCTCAAATGTCATCCTTCACAAGAGGTCACTTTATTATTATCGATTCACAACCTTGTTACCGCATCGCCGCCCAAAATGTTGCTAAAATCGGCAGCAGATGTTTCGATTAAACCACAAAATGATACAAAGTATACTTTATATGCTGACTATTTATTCCGACACCCTGTCTGTATAAGGAGTTCGAGTGGCTCAGTAGCAGAATGTAAGTGGCGGCCTTATGGTCAGTCTTGCGACCTAACCACGGAGAAAATGACGGGGACTTAAAAGGAATACAAGTTAGAACTCAGACGTTAATGCAGCCTGGCGGTCAAGTTGAATCAAGGTCGTGAGGGGTACCATGATTTTCAGTGGAGGGTCAACCAACTGAGACTGTGCAACGATGCCCTCATATAATGGCATAGGTTGACTAATCTCTATTAACTGATTGAAATAATTAAATATAATCATCAAGTGCTCAATCTATTCAGTCGTAATCATTTCTCCTAGAATCAATCATTTATAACTCATATTCATTCAAAGGCACTAAATTGTGCTTGTGACTCTTCTTTTAATCGGTCGCAACATACACCTTCAATCGTCTCGATGTACTCCTATTGCTGTGTAGCCCGCATCGCCAAACAAAAAGGTTGGCAGTAGCCAACCTTTCAATACGCTAATAATCATAAATGCAGTAAATGCGATCGAATTTGCCTAGCGCTAAATCCGCTTGGTGGATAATAAAATTCAACTGCATAGAATGCTCACTGTAGACGACTTTGAACAGTACTAGATAATCTTCGGCATTGCCGCCTAATTCAGCTGCGGCGCGGAGTTCGGGTGCTTTATAGCGGCTATCACCATGGCCATTAATGCTGGCTATCCCATCGAAATAGGGCAGCGGCTGCTCGGGAACGAGCAATTCCTGCAGGTTGGATGACTGCCATTCAGGTAGTGCCGCCCACTGCGCTTGAGTGAAAATCTGCCCGGGAATTAACCCCTGCTTATTCATTTTCATCAGGTCAAAGAAGTAGAGCTGATCTTGCCACTCAGATGCCAATTCGTCATCCACAACCGCTAGGGCCTCCAGCACCATAGCTTGTTGCGGTTCTGGTAGCGCTTGTAAACGTGCCTTGGCTAACTTTACTAAATGCGGGTTGTCACTATTAATCATGTCAGGGGCTATCATCTTAATGCTGGCAATTCCCTGAAGTTGATAAGCCTCTTCATACTCATAGTTTGCACATACCGCATCGTCGAACTTAGGTTCGGCAATCGCTTTTCCAGAGTTCAGTTGTTGATCCTCAGCGACATAATAGACATGGCCGCGAAGCATTTCCGAGAATCGCCAGCGCTCCAAAAAGAACAACAATCGCCCTTCTCGAGGCAAATAAGATTGAAACGCCTTCAGGTCGCTGCAGTTGAGCTGTGCGATAAATTGCATAGGCACACGGAAGGCTTGCGCAGCCTCGTCCCAATCCGAATCTTGCGACCAACAGTAATGCTCCTCGATATACTCGCGAGTGTGGTCGAATTCCTCAGCGTAAGCATCCAGCATCTCCTCCCTTCCGACCAAAGTCACCGGATAATCCATGCCGACAGGCAAATCAGGCAATCCACCCAGTCGGCTGTTACCTAACTGGGCATAGTCTTCGATTGCACTGGGATAGAGATCGACACTACTGCGAATAAACGTAGATAACGTATGGGCAAGATGCGGGTCTTTAAACTGCACCAGCTTTTGCTCGAGCAGCTGCTGACGAATGGGGGAATTTTCTGCTAACAACATATCCATATTTACCTCACGACTCCAATGTTTGCTTTTTATCATTTCTATCAACTATTTGCCATCTTCAAATAAGGTAAATTGCCAAACCTATCACACGATTAGCAAAGCCGGAGTCAACGGCTTGCTAATGAGAAGGGCAACGACCTAGGCGATAGGAAACCCCTCCCATTAATTACTGCTACACTCAAATTCTGCGCGAAATGACCACAAAAGGATTTGTTTATGGCGATTGCCTGCGTCAATACCCGAGCCAGTTGTGGGGTCGAAGCACCCGACGTGACTGTTGAAGTGCATCTCAGTAACGGCTTACCGGCATTTAATCTGGTGGGATTACCCGAAGCTTCGGTAAAAGAAGCCCGTGAGCGAGTACGCAGTGCCTTGATCAATGCGGGATTCGAGTTTCCAATGCGGCGGATAACAGTCAACCTCGCGCCAGCTGATTTACCTAAACAAGGTGGCCGCTACGACTTACCCATCGCCGTGGGCATATTGGCCGCTTCGGAACAGATTCCCATTAACAGTTTAAAAAATATCGAGTTTGTCGGCGAGCTGGCACTGTCAGGGCACATACGTTACTGCCAAGGGTTATTGCCCGCGATTATCGCGGCGAAGCGCCAAGACCATACCTTGGTCTTACCGCTAGATAACCGCCACGATGCAGAGCTAGTCGGCTATCCCAATGTGTTATTTGGTTCGCATCTGCAAAGTCTAGCCGCGTATTTACAAGGGCAAAACCAACTGCCCACACTGGCGCCACAGTTAGAATGGGTAAGCCAAGAGACACCCGAGTCCCATACTTGCCTGAGCGATGTGATTGGCCAATATCAGGCCAAGCAAGCACTCGAAATTGCCGCTGCGGGTAACCACAACCTCTTGATGCTAGGCCCGCCAGGTACTGGCAAGACCATGCTTGCCAGCCGCATGATGGCGCTATTGCCCGCACTCAATTATGAGGAAGCGTTAGAAGTGGCGGCAATTCATTCCGTTGCAGGACTCGACATTAAACCGCAGCATTTTTTACAGCGACCATTTAGGGCACCGCACCACACGAGTTCTTCAATTTCCCTCGTGGGCGGTGGCAGTATCCCAAAACCTGGGGAGATCTCCCTCGCCCATCGCGGTGTATTATTCTTGGATGAAGTGGCTGAATTTCCGCGTAAAGTCTTAGATTGCCTGCGCGAACCGATGGAAACCGGCGAAGTAGTGATTTCCCGCGCCGCCGCTAAGCTGACATTTTTAAGTCGATTCCAATTAATCGCAGCGATGAATCCTAGCCCTAGTGGCGACTTGGATAGCCATCATAGATCCAGCCCAGAACAAATCCAACGTTACCTTTCGCGGCTTTCAGGTCCGTTTCTCGATCGTTTCGACTTGACCATAGAAGTGCCCAAACTTCCCGCGGGCACCTTGACTCAAGCCGCGCCGCAGACAGAAACCAGCCAAGATATCGCCAAACGAGTGAAGCTGGCGCGTGAGCTACAACTCGCCCGTGCTGGTGTGCTCAATAGCGAACTTACAGGGAAACAATTGAAACGCTTCAGCGGGCTCAGTGATGCTGATTTAGTATTTTTGGAGCAAAGCGTGGTCAAGCTTGGCCTATCTGTTCGCAGTTTTCATCGTATACAAAGAGTCGCCCGCACGATTGCCGATCTGGAACAAGTGCCTAACACAGAACGCCGTCATCTTGCCCAAGCACTGGGTTATCGTGCTATGGATAGGTTGCTGGCACGACTATCCCAGCAATATTGAGTCAGCCACTTTACAGTGAAGATGAACAAATGCACCGACCAGCAGTGCCTAAGATTGAGCCAAACGCCTACACCGAGTAACATAGGCCTCCAATTTTTGTCAGGGGGCTCGGATGGGAATGCTGTTTTCACAGATAAAAGGCTGTATTGCATTTTTAGGTTACGTTATAAATACCGTCTTTTGGACTATCCCAATCGTGTTAATCAGTTTTATAAAACTGATACCTATCAGTCCATTAAGGACTGCGACTAGTCATGTGCTCGACTTTTGTGCCAGTGCTTGGATCAGCGTCAATGGCGTGATTGAGCGTTGCTTGCATCCCGTTAAAATAGAACTGAGTGGTGACACCGACTTTTCCACTAAAGAGTGGTATATGGTGATTGCCAACCACCAGTCTTGGGTCGATATCCTGATCCTGCAGCGGATTTTTAACCGAAAAATCCCTTTCTTAAAGTTTTTCCTCAAGCAAGAGCTGATTTTTGTGCCTGTATTAGGCCTAGCTTGGTGGGCACTCGATTTTCCTTTTATGCGTCGTTATAGCACGGCACAGTTGCGTAAGAATCCTAAGTTAAAGGGCAAAGACATTGAAATTACACGTAAAGCCTGTACTAAGTTTAAGGCTAAGCCTGTGAGTGTGATGAACTTTGTCGAAGGCACGCGCTTCAGCAAGGCTAAGCATCAAAAACAAAACTCACAGTTCCAACATTTGCTAAAACCTAAAGCGGGCGGCATGGCCTTCGCGCTATCAGCCATGGGTGAACAGATCCACAAGCTAGTCGATGTCTCCATTTACTACCCAGACGCAGTACCGAGCTATTGGGACTACCTGACAGGCAAGTTGCCAAGCGTTAAAGTACACATCAAGGTCTCCGATATTGATCCTGCAATGCGCGGTGATTATATGAATGACCGCGATTTTAAAATTGGCTTCCAAGAACAACTGAATCAACTCTGGCTCACTAAGGATCAAGTGTTAAGCCAACTCGCTAGCCAAGCGAATAAAGAATAAAGGTAACGCCACTATGTTGAATTTCCTGCCTGGTTCAGTGTTGTTTATGCTGAGCTTAAGCTTGCTGATCATTAATACCGCCGTTTGGGGCTCGCTTATCAGCATTGGCGGATTAGTGAAACTTGTGATGCCAGCACAAGGTGCGCGCAATGCGGTGACTACGGTCATGAACCGTTTTATGTGGGCTTGGGCCTGCTGCAACGGTGGCATCTTGTATTTGATCGCTAAAATTGAGTGGGATGTCAAAGGGCTCGAAGGACTCGATAAAAACAGCTGGTATTTACTGATCAGTAACCACCTCAGTGGATTCGATATCGCCGCGCAAACTTACGTGTTACGTAACCACATCCCTATGCTGAAGTTCTTCCTCAAAAAAGAACTCGCCTATGTGCCTATCATGGGCCTAGGATGTTGGGCGCTGGATATGCCATTTATGAATAGAACCAGCCCAGCAAAACTTAAAAAGAATCCAAAGCTTAAGGGCAAAGATTTAGCGACCACACGCCGCGCCTGTGCCAAGTTTAGCAATATGCCCACCTCAATCATTAACTATGTTGAAGGCAGCCGTTTTACCCAAGATAAACATCAGCGCCAAAACTCGCCTTATCAACATTTGTTACGTCCTAAAGCGGGTGGTATCGCCTTTACCTTATCAGCCATGGGCGAACAATTTACTAACCTGCTGGATATGACAATCGTCTACCCAGATGCGCCTGAAGATATTCTGTTTGGGGTGATGAATGGTAAGGTCAGTAAAATTATTGTGCGAATTAACGCCCTGCCCGTGCCTCAGGTAGATGCGGCACGTTATTTCTCTGAATCTGAGTACCGTGTCGAATTCCAACGCTGGTTAAACCAAGTGTGGGCGGAAAAAGATCAACAAATCCATGCTTTACTCCAAACACATCAAAGTGTGAACAATAAGGCCACCAGCACTAATCACACTCAAGCAAGCTAGCTCGTCCCTAGTTTTGCTCTAGTTCAGCAACGCCTGCCGCTGCAGCGGATAATTCCAATTCATTGAATACGGTTATTCCTGCGGCGCTGAGTTTTTCAGCTGTTAATCCTTGTCCCGCAATTAACTGTTTTACAAATTGACCATCGTAAATCTGCCTATTACCACAGGATGGACTGCGGGCTTTTAAAATCGCCACTTTAATCCCGTGTTGCTGCGCCAGCTTAAGCGCGAGATCGGCTCCCAGACTAAAAGCGTGGGTCATATCCTCACCTTGGGCAGTTAAGATGCGCTGTCCAAACCGCTCCGCTGGCGGTCTAGGTGTTGGCAAACCGCCTGCACATTCGGGACAAATCGCCACAATCCGCCCTTGCTCGAGCCACGTTTGCACCAGCTCGCTCTCCATCAAGTTATGGCCACCGTCGTAGCGCACCGCTTGTCCGAGTAAACAACTGCTCACTAACACTTTTTCCACTGTCATCCCCAAATGTCTCATTCCGCCCATAGCATAACGCGAAGGATAAACATGCCAAATGCATTTGGACGATTTCCCCCAAAACCATCAACATCCGCAACGAGGTTGGAAGGTTAAAACCACTCCATTGTTGACAATTTAATATTTAAATATTCATAACATAAAATATTAATAACGAGATAATCAAAATAAAATGATAAAAATCAACAATAAAAACAGAAATCCATTGAAATATAGACTTACGTCTAAGTAAACACATTGTTGACAATCCACCAAGGGAGGGCTATTTTTTACCCATTGTCGACAATCCTATTAATAGTGATGCGCTCTATGTTGAAGCAAGACACGACGTTCGTTTCTGATGACACTCAAGTTCCCCACCTGCACAAGGTCAAATCGACCTCGGCAGATAAGACGTCGACCACATTAGCCGATCAAATTTTGGTGCAGATCCAAACCAGCATCATCAAGGGCGAACTGCCTGCGGGCAGCAAGATTAACGAGCAAGCACTGGCCGAAAAATACGGCATCAGCCGCGGCCCGACCCGCGAAGCACTGCAAACCTTAGAAAGACAACGTTTAGTGGTGCGTGCGCCCCATGTTGGTGCCCGCGTCGCCCAACTGACGGTGAGTGAACTTAACGATTTATATCAACTACGTAGCGTACTTGAAGGCATGGCCTGCGAACTCGCCGCCAGCCGTATTACCCCAGAACAATTAGCCAAGCTAGAAGATCTGCTCGCAACGCAAGAAGCGGCGCTCGCCAAGGGCGATACTTACTTCCAAGAGGAAGGCGATGTCGACTTCCACTACCAAATTATTCAAGCCAGCGGTAACAAGCATCTGCAGGAAACCTTAGTCGGCGGCCTGTATCACTTGCTGCGTATGTATCGCTACCAGTGCACTAATAAAAATCGCCCCGTGAAAGCGATTGCCGAACACAGACGCATAGTCGAAGCCATTGCCCAGCGCGATGGTGAGTTGGCAAGTTTGCTGATGCGCCGCCATATCGAACAGGGGCGTAAAAATACCGAATTACGCTTAATTGAATTGCAAGCCAATGCAGCCGCAAAAGAAACCTTAGCCAACATTAGCTAAGTTCTTACGGCTCAATATGCCCACTTCCCATAAAATGGAAAAGGATAAAACCATGACCCAAAGCGCAGGATTACGTTTTCGCCAAGCTCTTGCTAAGGCCAAACCGTTACAAATCGTTGGCACCACCAATGCCTATTTTGCCTTAATGGCAGAACAAACAGGCTTCCAAGCCTTGTATCTTTCGGGCGCTGGCGTTGCCAATGCTTCCTACGGTTTGCCTGACTTGGGCATGACCTCAATGAATGACGTGCTGATTGATGCCGGCCGCATCACCTCTGCCACGCAAGTGCCTTTATTGGTCGATATCGATACTGGCTGGGGCGGCGCATTCAACATTGCTCGTACCATCAAAGAATTCGAAAAAATCGGCGTCGCTGCTGTGCACATGGAAGACCAAGTGTCGCAAAAGCGTTGCGGCCATAGACCCAACAAAGCAGTCGTGAGCATTGAAGAAATGGTCGATCGCATTAAAGCGGCCGTCGATGCCCGTACCGATCCTAACTTTGTGATCATGGCGCGTACCGATGCGGTCGCCGTGGAAGGTTTAGAAGCGGGTATTGAACGTGCTCAAGCGTATATCGCCGCCGGCGCCGACATGATCTTCGCCGAAGCCTTAACTGAGCTAGACCAATATCGCCATTTTAAAGCACAGGTAAAAGCACCGATTTTGGCGAACATGACTGAATTTGGTCAAACCCAATTGTTCAATAAAGAAGAACTCGCCGAGGCGGGTGCCGACATGGTGCTCTACCCACTCGGTACTTTCCGTGCAGCCAACCAAGCCGCACTGAACGTCATGCAAGCGCTGATGAATGATGGTCATCAACGCAACGTGCTAGACACTATGCAGACCCGTAAAGACTTGTATAAATACTTGGGCTACCACGCCTTTGAAGACAAGTTAGATCAACTGTTCAGCCAAGATAAATAACCGAAAAGCTGCAACCCTACAGGGTTTGGCGTTAAAACAGATTTAGCGTTAAACAAATTACATAAAAAGTGCAGCCTTAACCAATAAATGTCGGCGAATAAGTGCTCTGAAATGAGCACTGAAATCCGCCAGCAATAACCAAACAGAGTTAACGGAAGGGAAGGATTATGTCAGAAGCTAAAAAACTAAGCGGTGCAGGATTACGTGGCCAGAGCGCAGGCGAAACCGCATTGAGCACAGTGGGCGTGTCAGGCTCGGGCCTAACGTACCGCGGTTATGATGTGAAAGATCTCGGTGAAAATGCCACCTTCGAAGAAGTCGCCTACCTTATTCTTTACGGCGAGCTGCCCACTCAAGCCCAACTTGATGCCTACAAAACCAAACTCAAAGGCCTTCGCGGTCTGCCGCAAGCATTAAAAGAAGTATTGGAGCGCATTCCAGCCGACACTCATCCTATGGATGTGATGCGTACTGGCTGCTCTATGCTAGGCAACTTAGAAGCCGAGCACAGCTTTAGCGAACAGAGTGAAATTACCGACCGTTTACTCGCCGCGTTCCCATCGATCATCTGTTACTGGTATCGCTTTAGCCACGATGGCGTGCGTATTGATACTGAAACCGATGACGATCAAATTGGCGCACACTTCCTGCACTTGTTACATGGTAAAGCGCCGTCGGCACTGCATGCTAAAGTGATGGACGTATCGTTAATTCTTTATGCAGAACATGAATTTAACGCATCAACCTTTACCGCTCGCGTATGTGCTTCCACCCTGTCAGATATGCATTCGTGCGTCACAGGGGCGATTGGTTCACTGCGCGGTCCGCTGCATGGCGGCGCAAACGAAGCGGCGATGGAACTCATTCAAGATATGAAAGATGAAGCCGATGCGCGCGACATCTTAATGGGCAAACTCGAGCGTAAAGATAAGATCATGGGCTTCGGCCACGCAATTTACCGCGACAGCGATCCACGTAACGCCATCATCAAAGAATGGTCAGAAAAACTGGCGGCTGCCAACGGTGACGACCGCCTATATCGAGTATCAGTTGCCTGCGAAGCCCTGATGTGGGAACAGAAAAAACTCTTCTGTAATGCTGACTTCTTCCACGCCAGCGCGTACCACTACATGGATATTCCGACTAAGTTGTTTACGCCAATCTTCGTGTGTTCACGCGTCACAGGCTGGGCGGCGCACGTGATGGAGCAACGATCTAACAACCGCATCATCCGCCCGAGTGCCGATTATGTGGGCGTGGCACCGCGCAAAGTGGTACCGATTGCCAACCGTTAAGCAAAATTGACCACACTTGGCGCGAGATTTCACTCAATGTAAGTCTCGCGCCAAATTCATTTTCCGAAATGGATGATGTTATGAGCACTGCTATGAATACCCAATATCGCAAGCCCTTACCCGGCACTCAACTCGATTACTTCGATACCCGCGAAGCCGTAGAAGCCATTCAAGCTGGCTCGTATGCCAAGCTACCTTACACCTCGCGCGTTTTAGCCGAAAACTTAGTCCGTCGCTGCGATCCGGCCGTTTTGACCGACTCGCTAAAACAGATTATCGAATCTAAGCAAGAACTGGATTTCCCTTGGTTTCCTGCCCGCGTGGTCTGCCATGATATTTTGGGGCAAACCGCTTTAGTTGACCTTGCAGGTCTGCGTGACGCTATTGCCGCTAAGGGTGGCGATCCCGCCAAAGTGAACCCTGTTGTACCAACACAATTAATTGTGGATCACTCACTCGCTGTCGAATTTGGTGGGTTTGATAAAGACGCCTTCGCCAAAAACCGCGCCATCGAAGACAGACGCAACGAAGACAGATTCCACTTTATTAATTGGACGCAAAAAGCCTTTAAAAACATTGATGTTATCCCTCAGGGTAACGGCATCATGCACCAAATTAACTTAGAGCGTATGTCGCCTGTAGTGCATTCACGCAATGGCGTGGCCTTCCCTGATACCTTAGTTGGCACCGATAGCCACACGCCGCACGTTGATGCGCTCGGCGTTATCGCCATAGGTGTCGGTGGCTTAGAAGCCGAAAGCGTCATGCTAGGGCGCGCATCCTATATGCGTCTACCGGACATTATCGGTGTCGAGCTCACGGGCAGACCACAGCCAGGCATTACGGCTACCGATATCGTATTAGCCTTGACCGAGTTTCTACGCGCACAAAAAGTCGTCTCCTCTTATTTAGAGTTCTTCGGTAAGGGCGCAGCGGCGCTGACATTAGGCGATCGCGCCACGATTTCGAACATGACACCTGAGTTTGGTGCTACTGCGGCCATGTTCTACATCGACCAGCAAACCTTAGATTATTTGACCTTAACTGGCCGCGAAGCCGAGCAAGTTAAACTGGTTGAAACCTATGCCAAAACCGCAGGTTTGTGGGCCGACAGCTTGACCGAAGTGCACTATCCACGCGTACTGCATTTTGATTTATCTTCGGTGGTGCGCACCATTGCAGGGCCATCAAACCCACATGCACGGGTGCCAACATCAGAATTGGCTGAGCGCGGAATTAGCGGCGTAGTCGAAAACGAGCCCGGCTTAATGCCCGATGGCGCTGTGATTATCGCGGCGATTACCAGCTGTACTAATACTAGTAACCCACGCAACGTGATTGCTGCAGGTCTCATTGCCCGCAACGCCAACGCTAAAGGCTTAAGCCGCAAACCTTGGGTCAAAACCTCACTCGCCCCCGGCTCAAAAGCTGTGCAGTTGTATTTGGAAGAAGCCAAGCTATTACCTGAACTTGAACAACTCGGCTTTGGCATTGTTGGTTTTGCCTGCACGACGTGTAACGGTATGAGTGGCGCGCTGGATCCTGTGATTCAAAAAGAAGTGATCGACCGCGACTTGTACGCTACCGCAGTGTTATCGGGTAACCGCAACTTCGATGGCCGTATTCATCCCTATGCAAAACAAGCTTTCTTAGCATCGCCGCCATTGGTCGTCGCCTACGCGATTGCAGGCACCATACGTTTCGATATCGAAAAGGATGTGTTGGGATTAGATAAAGACGGCAACCCCGTCAAACTTATCGACATTTGGCCATCGGATGAAGAAATCGATGCCGTGATTGCGACCAGTGTTAAACCTGAGCAGTTCCGTAAAGTGTACGAGCCCATGTTCGATTTAGCCGTCGATTACGGCGAAAAAATCAGCCCGCTGTACGATTGGCGTCCGCAATCTACTTATATTCGTCGCCCACCTTACTGGGAAGGCGCATTGGCCGGAGAGCGCACGTTAAAAGGCATGCGACCACTGGCGGTGCTGGGTGACAACATCACCACGGACCATTTATCGCCTTCTAACGCCATTATGATGGACAGCGCCGCAGGCGAATATCTGCACAAAATGGGCTTGCCGGAGGAAGACTTTAACTCCTACGCCACCCACAGGGGGGATCACTTAACCGCCCAACGCGCAACCTTTGCCAATCCTAAGCTTAAAAACGAAATGGCGCTGGTTGATGGCAAAGTGCAACAAGGCTCACTGACGCGTATCGAGCCAGAAGGTCAAGTGACCCGTATGTGGGAAGCGATTGAAACCTATATGGAACGTAAGCAGCCGCTGATCATCATAGCGGGCGCAGATTACGGCCAAGGTTCGTCCCGCGACTGGGCTGCCAAAGGCGTGCGTTTAGCGGGCGTTGAGGCCATTGTTGCCGAAGGTTTCGAGCGCATTCATCGCACTAACTTAGTCGGTATGGGCGTGTTGCCACTTGAATTTAAAGCGGGCGACAATCGTGCAACTTATGGAATAGATGGCACAGAAGTGTTCGATGTCCTCGGCACGCCAGCGCCAAGAGCGGATTTGACTGTCGTCATCACCCGTAAAAACGGGGAGCGCATCGAAGTGCCGGTGACGTGTCGTCTCGATACCGCCGAAGAGGTGTCTATCTACGAGGCGGGCGGCGTATTGCAGCGTTTTGCTCAGGACTTTTTAGAGTCGAATCTGAAGTAAAACTCGCTTTCAACAGGTGGCGACTCCACACGTGAATCGCCACCTTTGATAGCAACGCTAACCTGTATCGCTATTCCCCTTGGAGTTAATAGCATGAGTAAGAATTTTTTCCCGCCACAAATCAAAGTCGCCGCGACTTATATGCGCGGCGGCACCAGCAAGGGCGTGTTTTTCCGTCTGCAGGATTTACCTAAGGCCGCACAAGTTGCAGGTGCCGCCCGTGATGCCTTGTTACTGCGAGTGATAGGCAGCCCAGACGCTTACGGTAAACAAATCGATGGCATGGGCGGAGCAACCTCGAGCACCAGCAAAACCGTGATCCTCTCCCCTAGCACCCAAACCGATCACGATGTCGATTACCTCTTTGGCCAAGTGGCTATCGACAAGCCCTTTGTCGATTGGAGCGGTAACTGTGGCAACTTGACCGCCGCTGTCGGTGCCTTTGCCATCAGCAATGGCTTAATTGATACGGCCCGCATTCCACAGAATGGCATCTGCACAGTCCGAATATGGCAAGCCAACATAGGCAAAACGATTATCGCCCATGTGCCAATCACCCAGGGTGAAGTGCAAGAAACCGGTGATTTTGAGCTCGATGGTGTGACCTTTCCCGCCGCCGAAGTGCAAATCGAATTTATGAACCCCGCCGCCGATGAAGACGGTGAAGGGGGCAACATGTTCCCTACGGGTAATGTTGTCGATGTGCTAGAAGTGCCGGGCATTGGCAGCTTTAACGCTACTATGATCAACGCTGGCATTCCCACCATTTTTATCAACGCAGAAGACTTAGGCTACACAGGCACTGAGCTACAGGATGATATTAATAGCGACAATGCCGCCCTTGCCAAATTTGAAACCATTCGCGCCTATGGCGCCGTGCATATGGGCTTGATTTCGCATATTGATGAAGCAGTTGCACGCCAACACACGCCTAAGATCGCCTTTGTCGCTAAACCTAAAGCCTATGTGTCATCGAGCGGTAAAACCGTCAATGCAGATGAAATTGACCTACTGGTACGCGCCTTGTCGATGGGCAAACTGCACCACGCTATGATGGGCACGGCTGCCGTTGCGATTGGTACGGCGGCGGCAATTCCCGGCACTTTAGTCAACTTAGCCGCAAGCGGTGGAGACACTCACAAAACGATAGATGCTGTACGTTTCGGCCATCCCTCTGGCACCTTGCGCGTTGGCGCCGAGGCAAACTTAGTGAATGGTGAATGGACAGTCGTCAAAGCCATTATGAGCCGCAGCGCCCGGGTACTGATGGAAGGTTTTGTGCGGGTGCCCGCTGCGTAACTTTATCTAAGTAAAACAGTTCAACCAAAGACCTTGCTTCTCCCCTTCCGGCAAGGTCTTTTTTCTATTCTCGCCCATCATTTTAATCTGCTTCGCCCGTATTTGTCTTAGCATGATATGTTGACATACCTGAAACAATGCTAAGATCCTTTAGCAAAAACGCCAGAATACAAACTCGTCATAAAAAGAATATTGGCAGTAAAACGGTACAGTTAATATATTGCATGATCTATTACAGAATCGCGCCCATCGATTTTGGTTATTTTTAAACCAAGTCAGCAATTTAAGTCGCATTTTTACAGCAAAATGGCATGTAAGGTCTAGGCTAAGAACTAAACTAAATAGAAACCTAATCAGGATGGGTCCGTTTTTGGTAGGGGAAAATTTGAGTCAACTAATCCACAAGCTAATGTTTAGTACGCTTTTTATCCTAAGTTTGTGGGGGATCTCGTGCAATGGATTAGCTCAACCATTGAGCGCGGCTTCCACACAGCTCAAATTTGAACATATTCGCAGTGAAGATGGCCTTACCCAAAATACGATTACTAGCCTGTTTATGGATAATGCAGGTATGTTATGGATTGGCACTCAAGATGGTTTGCATGCTTATAACGGTCACAGCTTCAATATTTTCCCCCATTCACCCAATGATCCGAGGAGTATTTCTGAGAGCTATGTCTCTGACATTATTCAAGACTCAGAAGGTAATATCTGGGTTTCGACTTTCAGCCAAGGGGTAAATCGACTCGATTTGAGCACAGGGACCTTTGAACACTTTGGCCAAGAACAAGGGCTTACCGATCCGCGCACAACCAAACTCAGCGTTGTAGGCAATACACTCTGGATTGGTACTAAAGCAGGACTATTTTCCCTATCGACCAAAACCAAACGCATTACCCAAGTGAACTTAGGTAATAGTGTTCAACCCCACATCACCAGCTTAGCCAATGTTGAAGACACTTACCTGCTGGCAGGAACACAAGATAGCGGCACCTTTGCTGTCAGTGCCAATACTATCACTCGCTTAAATGTCCCGCAGAATCTCACTGCACATCAAATTAGGGCACATTC
The DNA here is from genome assembly GCF_025653595.1 of Shewanella sp. SM95. NCBI lineage: Bacteria > Pseudomonadati > Pseudomonadota > Gammaproteobacteria > Alteromonadales > Shewanellaceae > Shewanella > Shewanella sp. SM95. The sequence goes on along the minus strand of NZ_JAKKSE010000013.1, from coordinate 84,621 downwards.
CGCTAATGCGATCACCTTAGCTCTGGGTGGGCAATTATGGCATTACAACTTGGCGTCACAACAGGGCGAAATCCTCTGGCAGACAGACGATAATGTGCCTTACATTAAAGATTTTATCCAAACTGAGCAGGGTGACTTTTGGGTTGTTGGGCCAGAAGCTGGTCTCATTCAACTCGAGAGAAACGATAAGGCATTTACTGCGACCTACCACAGGTATGATCCTAAGCGTACCAACAGTATCAGTGAAAATAACATGCTGAGCTTACTGCAAGATCCCTTTGGCAATTTATGGTTAGGTGCCAGTTATTCTGGTCTAGATAAAATTAATACCCGTCGTCAATATTTTCAGCATATTTACGAATCCATCCCCAACCTGTCGCAACAAAGTAACAACATTCGCACCTTGTTCCGCAGCCAAGATAATGCGCTATGGATAGGCACCGAAGGTGCTGGGCTTAAACGCATGTTGGCCAATGGGAAATATGAACACTACACGGAACTCTTTGCTAATGCCTTAGGGATGCATCAACGCAACTTGAATCTTACCCTGCGAGATATCGACCAAGACAAAAATGGCGTGCTTTGGTTTGCCACTAACTATGGGCTAGGTCGACTGGCGCTAGATGGCCACTTCCAGTTACTCAAGGTGACAGAACGTACTGATCAAGGCTCAGAAACCAATTATATCCGTAGTTTAGATATTGATGAGCAAGGTCGCCTCTGGGTGGCAACAACCAATGCTCTCTACCGTAAGGCGATAGATACCGATGAATTTACTTTTATCTCATTGGCACATATTGATAATTTCTATCCGGCACAAAACCAGTTTTTAATCCTCAGAACACACAAAGATACGCTATGGATAGGTACACTCGATGGCCTCCTTAAGCTGGATATGAAAACAGGCACAGGTAAATCCTACTTCCATCAATCCTCAGACAAAAACAGCCTGATCAACAACCGCGTCCGCGATATTTTAGTCACAAAATCGGGCGAGGTATGGTTTGCCACCCATGGTGGGATCAGCAAGTTACCGTCCCAAGAGACTGATGCAGGTTTTAGCCACTATACCCGCAATCAGGGATTACCAAGTGATACCATCTATGCCTTACTCGAGGATCAAGAACACAACATTTGGTTTAGTAGTAATGCGGGGATAGGAAAACTAAACCCCAAAACCAATCGTGTCATCATATTTAATGAGCAAGAAGGGCTACAAGCACTGGAGTTTAACGGTGGCGTAAAACTTGAAGACAGCGATGGCGATCTCTGGTTTGGTGGCATTAATGGCATAAATCGTTTCAATCCAAAGTCAATTCCAGATCAACGACCCGATGTTAAAGTCGCACTCACTGGCTATAGTATTGCGGGTAAAGGGCACACTATTCTCGATTTGAGCCATCCACCTAGCATAGTAATGGACTATAGCGATCAGCTGATCAGTTTTGAGGTGACCTCATTGGATTTCAGCTATACGGGTAAAAACCGCTTCAGCTATTTTCTTGAGGGATTTGATAACGAGTGGCATGAGCTCCCCACAGGTAATGAAATCACCTTCACCAATATTAATCCTGGTCACTACCAACTGCATGTTCGCCATGGGCTGCAATACAACACTCAAGGTGACTACGCCCTTTCTGTCGATCTTCATGTACAAGCGCCCTTCTATCGAACTCAGTTCGCCTACGCCCTCTATAGCTTGCTCTCTCTATGGCTGTTGGCTTGGATCATTATCTGGCGTAAAAGAAAACGCCAGCAACAGCGCGAATTTGAAACCAGTATCCGCGCCTCAGAGGAGCGACTCAAACTTGCACTTTGGGCCTCTGGCGATGGCATGTGGGACTGGAACATACCAGAAAATCGCGTCTATCGTACCAATATGGATTCTTCAGTCCCCCATTGGAATAGCAGCAATATAGCCCATGAGAGCATGCACTCAGAGGATAGAGAAAGATTCAAATTTGAGCTTAACGAACACCTTCAAGGTCGTTCGCCTTTCTTCGAAGCAGAGTACCGAGTCGAACGTTCCCCCGGTAATTGGGTATGGATTTTAGACCGCGGTAAAGTGGTGGAAAAAGATAGCCTAGATAATCCGATCCGCATGACAGGGACCAACCGTAACATTACCTCGCGCAAACTGATTGAAAACGAGTTGGTACTGTCATCACAAGTGCTCAACAGTATGAACGAAGCCGTTGTAGTGGGAGGATTAAACTATCGAATTCGTTCGGTCAACCCAGCATTTTGTGCCATTACAGGGTACACAGAACGCCAAATAACCGACAGGCATTTCATTCACTTAGCCTTTAGTCGCCAACAGCGGGAGTTGTTCAATACGATTGAACAACAGCTACTGCGTCACAAACATTGGGTCGGAGAACTGTGGATCCGCAATAAACAACGTCAGGCCATTTTAGTCTGGCTTGAGATCAACCAAGTGATCGATATCAAAGGCGAAACCAGTCACTTCGTTGCAGTATTTACCGACATCACAGAGCGAAAAAAAGCCGAAGAAGATCTGCGTTTCCTCGCCAGCTTCGACACATTAACTGGCTTACCGAACCGAACCTTATTTCAAGACAGACTCAATCACGCGATTACTCAAGCGCACAGAGCGAATAATATCGTTGCCTTGCTGTTCTTAGACCTCGACCGCTTTAAACATATCAACGACTCTATGGGTCATCATGTCGGGGATTTGTTACTGAAAGCCGTGGCAAGACGACTGCAAAATGCGGTGCGTGATGGCGATACTGTCGCACGCTTAGGTGGCGATGAATTTACTATTATTTTAGAAGGTGTTGCGAAAACAAAAGCCGCAACCCTGATCTCAGAAAAAGTGCTCAGAGCATTCCAAACGCCCTTCCTATTGGACGATAAAACGCTGACCATCTCGACCTCAATTGGTATCAGCTTATACCCTAACGATGCGGACAATGCCGACTCACTGATTAAATTTGCAGATACCGCCATGTACCACGCAAAATCATCAGGTCGAAATAACTTTCAGTTTTATACCTCTAAGTTAAATGAAATCGCCACCCGTCATGTACAACTCGAAAGTGGTTTAAAGGAAGCTATCCAACGCAAAGAACTAAGCTTGGTTTATCAACCTAAATTCTGTTTACGAGATGGTTCACTCACAGGACTGGAAGCACTTTTACGTTGGTATCACACTGAACTTGGTCCTATTTCACCTGTGGAATTTATTCCACTCGCGGAAGAAACGGGTATCATCACTCAAATTGGCCATTGGGTGATCAACCACGCCTGCCAGCAATTAGCCGAATGGAATAGCCTAGGATTTAACGGGATCACTATTGCCGTCAACCTATCGGCTCGCCAACTGAAAGCGGACATTATCTCCACCATCGAAGTTGCTTTAGCCGTATCAGGTCTCCCGGCTCAATCCCTTGAGCTTGAGCTTACTGAATCAATGATCATGGGCAATCCGCAGGAATCGGTCAGCATCTTATCTAAACTCAAGGCCCTAGGATTGACCATAGCCGTGGATGATTTTGGTACGGGTTATTCGAGCCTAAGCTATCTCAAACGCTTCCCGATAGACACACTCAAAATCGATCGAGAATTTGTCAGAGACATCACCAACGATCCCGACGATGCCGCCATCACCAGCGCCATTATTGCCCTCGCTCACAGCTTAGAACTGAATGTCGTCGCCGAAGGCGTAGAGACCCAAGAACAGCTCAACTTCTTGGCGATGCAGGGTTGCGATCAAGTACAAGGTTTCTTACTCAGTAAACCCTTAAATGCCGAAGATTGTTTAACCTTACTCAAAAATCAATCTAAGCCACAGCCACTTTGATTTAAGGCATTATCGACAAAAACAGCCAATAAAAAAGGCTCCTAGGAGCCTTTAAACATCACCACAAATTCCTTACTTTGCTAAACGTTTAACACGCTTAACCCAGCCTTCAGGACCTTTAATATGGCCCTTTTGGATTTCGGTATACAGTTTATAGATGCGCTGAACATGCTCACCCACTTCACCATTACCGACAGTGACAACATGGCCATCTTCAAAAATGTAGGAGCCCACAGCAGAAACCACGGCCGCCGTCCCAAAACCACCCGCCTCGATAATTTCACCAGATTCAATATCAGCGATAAATTTATCAAGCATGACAGTCTCTTGGCGCACTTCACAACCGAGCATCTCACCCAATTCCATAATGGATTGCGAGGTGATCGACTTCAAAATAGTATCTGTGAAGGTTGGAATAATCACAGTGCCATCTTTCAGAATGTGGAAATGGTTCATCGCGCCCGCTTCTTCAATCTGTTGATTGGTTGAATCGAGATATAGCACTTGCGATGCACCAAAGGCTGCCGCCGCTTTACCCGCACGCAACGAAGCCGCATAGTTACCCGCGGCTTTTGAGGCGCCAGTGCCACCCGATACTGCACGATGGAAAGTTTTGCTGATCAGTAAGCGTATACCTTTGTTCACGCCAGCCGCGTAATAAGCGCCACTTGGGCTTAACACAACACAGAAGGTATAACGCGAACTTGGGCTCACAGAGAGGCGGTCTTCGGTCGCAAAAATAAAAGGACGAATATACAGACACGCGCCTTCTTGCATCGGGAACCAGAGGCGATCGACATCGATCAACGCATTGATCGCATCCATCTGCATTTGTTCATCGATATTGGGAATACAGACGATATCGGCGGAGCGATTCATCCGCTCAGCATTCTTATTAATGCGGAAAGTATAAATCTCGCCATCTTCGTGCATAAAGGCTTTCGCGCCTTCGAAGATCGACTGGCCATAATGCAACGCCATTGCACCCGGTGCCATTTCAAATGGTCCATAAGGAACGATGCGCGGATCGCACCATTGTCCATCATGATAATCCATCAAAAACATATGATCGGTTCTGAGGCTACCAAAGCCCACATTCCCCTCGGGCTTGAATTGCTCAGTACGGCGCTCGGACGCAGGTTTTAAATTGTAAGTTATTTCCATCGCATACCACCTTGATTACTGAACAAGCAGACTAGGGAGCGACAGGAATAAAGTCAAGAGGGGCTCGCATATCTAAAGGTCTAAGCAAATAAAAAACTCGCTAACACGCCTGGTTCAACTTTTCATACAGCCTCAGAGACAGGATAAAACAATCCGCATTGGGTCACACATAATGCCAATGGCAAGTATTTTTGCCACAATAGGGTCGAACTCCCAATGAGATGATCCAATGTCAGATTATAAAATGATCCCCTGCGCCCACTACGACTATCTCGAACTCGCCTGTCTGCGTGGTTATCAACTCAAAATTGAGCTTATTGATGGCACCCAGTGCCAAGGTAAAGCCATCACCACGCAGACAAGAGCCGACAAAACTGAGTGGCTTATCATCCAACTGCAACAAACTAAACAATCCCTTAGACTCGACCATATCGCCGCCATCACGCCCCTCGAGCCTAATGCTGAATTTAGCCGAGTACTCATTGCGGCCAAGCAACCCTAGCAAAGGATATAACATGGCAACTATGATTTTATCGGTTGAAATCGGTCACTGGATCGGTGGGCATAACGGCCAATACCCTCATCTCATTGAATTTGATATGGCACATTTAGATAGACCCTTTCAGGTCAGCGAAGGTTGGGGGCATGGTTTAGGAGGCTCCGCTTACTCACTCGCACAATTTGTCGAAACGCCTTATTTCCTCAAACTCAAAACCGAGGCTCCTTGGGCGTTTGCCATTATCGAACAAGGCTTAGCCCAACAAGATATTGAGACTATCGCCACCGCACTCTCAGAACAATATGGGGATCATCCGCCGCTTGTCCCTGCACATTTAATGGAATACTTATTAGGTTAAAGCAAAAAGGGTTTTGTTAGAAGAGAGTGAACGTGCTGAACCATGCAGGTTTAGTTAGCGAGGTGTATTGCGGAAAAGCTTCACCGAGTCATGACACTCGGTGACAGGATTCGAAATAGGGATCGAAACAGGTTTCTTAACTGGACGAAAAATAGCTTAGCGCTTAAACCGCAACCGCCGCAATCACTGAGACTTCAACCAAATATTCTGGCTCGGCAATAGCGGCTTGCACACAAGCACGGGCTGGCGCATGACCTTTAGGCACCCAAGCATCCCATACCGCATTCATCGCATCATAATCACCCATATCTTTCAGATAAATAGTCGCTGACAGTAAATGCTCACGCGAACTTCCCGCCTGCGCTAACAAGGTATCGACCTCCTCAAGCATAGTGACAGTTTGCTCGGTGATACCTTGATACTTGTCCTTCGCCACTTGACCACACAGATACACAGTACCTTGGTGGATCACTATACTGCTCATGCGGGTACCTACATCTAAACGGGTAATACTCATATTGATAATCTCTTAAATCATATGCACTTAAATAAATGGCTCAGCAAGAACCGAATCGGCCATTTTAGCGATAAACTGGCTTTATGTCTGCGCTACGAATCTGGGCAAAGGTGAATAAAAACGTGCCATCAAGGCAAATAATCCTAGGCTACAGCTCACCACGGCCAGCCACACTAACGGCGTCGCCACGGCTAAATTGACTAATTGAAATCCGACTAACGCTGCGCATGCCGCGATCAAAGCAAAGGGCAACTGAGTCACCACATGGTCATGGAGAGCGCAACCAGAGCTGGTCGCACTGAGCACGCTGGTATCTGAAATGGGCGAGCAGTGGTCGCCAAATACCGACCCCGCCATCACAGCGCTCAGTACAGGTAACAACAAATGAGGATCTAAGTTATGGGCAATCTCTGCGCCAATAGGGATCATAATTGCAAATGTTCCCCAGCTTGAACCCGTCGCAAAAGCCATTATCGCGCAGAGTAAAAACATTCCCGCTACCAGCAGATGCGGGGAAAGATAAGCCTTAGCCCAAGCAGCCAATAATTTAGCGACGCCAAGATCTTGGATCACAGCGCCAATCATCCAAGTGCAGAGTAAAATCGCAATGGCGAAGGCGATCATGCGAACTCCGTGGCTCAAATCCCCCACTAACGCCGTTAAACGTCGCCCAGACAAGCCTAACATGGCAAGAGTGACTAAGGTTGCCAACAAACAAGCATCACGCATAGAAGCACCAATATCAGCCTTAGCAAGCCAAAGTGACACATCCCAAGAAGAGACCTGCTGAGCCCCCGACCACAAAGTTAATCCCACTGAAGCAGACAGCAGAGTCAGCATAGGGATTGCGAGCAGCCAAGGATTTCCCTTAACCTCGACCGTATTGGAAGATTCCACAGCAGTAGCAGCAACAAAAGAGTGAAAACCTACACCATACCAAGCGACGAGCACGGACAAGCCTAAGGTCACGATGGCGTAAAAGTTAAATAAGGCCACCTCAATAAAGGCTTCCAGCGGCGACACGGGCAAAAAGCTGATCCCCGCGATAAGCGCCATCACATAGGGGCCCCAACTGGAGAAAGGCAATAGCGCGCATAAAGGCGAAGCATTGGAATCAACCAAATAGGCGAGCTGCTCATGGCGAATACCATAACGCTGGCTGAGCGGCTGACACACATGGCCGACAGCAAGACAACTGAAAATCCCATCGATAAACACTAACCAACCAAGAAATACGACCCCAAGACGCGCCTGACGCTCAGTACGAATACGGCTATACAGCCAATCGCCAAACTGACCCACGGCGCCGCCACGTGCTAACAATTGCGTCATGCTACCGAGGAGTAACATGGCGAACAGCACATTGAGATGCCACGCTTGCCACGCGCCTTGGGCATAAAATTGTTTTGCACCGATATCAAGCAAATACAACCCAGTTTGCAGAGGATCAAATTGGGCGATTAATAGGGCACCAGAGACAATACCTACGCCTAACGCCACCAGTGTGCGGCGTAAAAATAGGGCTAAGGTTAAGGTCAACAGTAGCGGGAGTATGGCGAGCAAACTAGGCGACATGGACCATTCCGATAAAAAATAAAACCAAGAATACTAACGAGTTAATAACAAATGCAAAAAAACTTAATTTAGAACCCAGTAATAGGGTGTTTTTTAACCAAACGGCAAGAATCGCTATTCCTTAAGTTCTAGGCACTGCTAGAATCACAGTCCCATCCAGAAACCATAGGACTCTCCAGATGAGCCTTGAATTACTGTCCAAACTGGAAACCAAAATCCAGGCTGCACTCGAAACTATCGAGCTTCTAAAAATGGAGCTTGAAGAAGAGAAGCAAAAAGCGTCTACGCTGAGTGAGCACAATCAACAATTGAATGCGCAAAACCAGCAACTACAAGAAGAACTCACTTCTTGGAACGAAAAAGTGACTGGCCTTGTTGGCTTGTTAAACAGCGAAATCTAAACTGCATTAGTTTGATGATGCTGCGCTTCGATCAGTTCGTTCAATTCTAAAATAGCCTGCTTCACTTTTGGCAGGCTTTTTCTTGGCAGTAAAAACCGTCCCTTCTCAAATTCCAATCGTCCTAAATCTTTAACCCAAATAACACCAGTGAGAAAAATACGCGCGTGCTTAACGATAAGCTTAGGTGCGTAGACAGGAAAAACTCTCATATGACCACCTACAAGCATTCTTGTTGTTATTGATTACAGTTGTTTGACAGAAGCTTTGCCACTTGAGTTTCATCGTTAGAGTGGTATTTTTCATCTTTTATCGCCAAAAATACTTAATCGTTTGATTTAGTTAAACTATGAATATGTCACCCTGTGAGCAAAAAAGAAGAACGCCATAATAATGTCACTTGCCAATTTTTTGACACTCTGCTAAATTATTAGCGTTACTCAGGGTAAAAATGAGTCCTCTGGCTCAAGTCCGTACTTTCTTTTACAAGAAGTACGGTTTTTTTTGCCCATTTTTTGCCTCGTCTTTATTCCATAAGTTCAAACGACTAGCCTACAGAGGCCTAACTCAGTACGTTAAGCTCCCTATCAAAGCGCTATTTGCCTTGTTGTTGCCAACCGCCCCAATAAAAAAGAGCCCTTAGGCTCTCTTTAACATGCAATCGATACAGCATTATCATCCGCTCATATGACAGCAGTGCGGGTAACGCCTATCGAATTATTTTCTTGCTAGGTAGAAAGCAATTTCTAACAGCTCGTCGTAGGATTTGATTGCTCCTGTTTCAACACGGTACTTACCGTTAACAACCAGAGCAGGTACACCCGTCAGCTTAGCGTTTTCAGTATCACGCTTCATCTTTGCCATTTGCGCCTTTACCATGAAAGACTCTGCAGCCGCATCGAAGGTTTTACCATCGACACCGTTAGCAATAAACACAGCACGAACATCATCGCGATTAGTAAAATGCTGTTTCTTCTCATGAATAGCAGAGAATAACGCCGCATCCATTTTCTCATCGACGTTTAACTGATGTGCGACTGCAAATGCGCGTGACATTTCAACCCCCATCTCTTTGCCGATAAAATCAACGTGTGCTTGGTTAAACGCAACGCCTTCTGGCTTATCGGTGAGAATTTTTGGCACTACGGTTTTAGAGAAAGTAAAACAATGCGGACAATAGAAAGAGAAAAACTCAGTAATCTCAGGCTTCGCTGTTGCTGGGCCATCGTTAATCACTGTGTAATGCACGCCTTCTTGGTATTCCACAGCCGATACTGCCAGTGGCGCCAGTAACAGAGCCGCGGCCATGAGTAATACTTTTTTCATGAAAATTCCTTAAATCATTTTGATAAATTGGCTGGAGACTAACATATTCCATTTTTTGAGTGTAACTCAAGCTTAAGAGTTCAATCTAATGTCACAAGATACGTCTGTGAAATCATATTTTGCTCAATGCTAATACGGCACTAGGCTCAGTGGTGGTTCGCTAAGGGCAAATAATTGCTCTTTGAACGCCAAAATCTGCTGTTCCCAATACTTTTCATCCCCAAACCAAGGGAAGTTCATCGGGAAGGCCGGATCGTCCCAGCGACGGCCAATCCACGCGTTGTAATGCACCATACGCAGCGCCCGCAGCGGTTCAATCAAGGCTAACTGTCTTGTATCAAACTCACAAAATTCTTCATAGGCTTCGAGTAAGATCTCAAGCTGCATCAGTTGCTGCGCTCTATCCCCGGTTAGCATCATCCATAAATCTTGAATCGCCGGTCCCATGCGAGCATCGTCTAAATCGACGAATCCGGGACCGTCTGGCGTCCACAAAATATTGCCTGGGTGTAAATCGCCGTGCAAACGAATGGCCGCAAAATCTTGGCGATCCCAAATCGCATTCGCCTTAGCCAGCACCTGCTCTACGACGGTAAAGAACGGCAAGCGTAGGCTATTAGGCACCAGATTAGATTGCTTTAACCACGCGAGCGGCTCGGCGCCTAAAATCTGCGGATTCAGCGGTTCACGTTCAGCAAATACCGTTTGCGCCGCGTACTGATGTATCCGACCGATGAACCGACCCACTAATTCCAGCTGCTCTAAATTATCGACTTCGAAGGCGCGACCACCCAAGGAAGGAAACAGGGTAAATCGATAACCTTGGTACTTGTGTAACGTATGGCCTTCGATAATTACAGGTACGGCAATCGGGATATCTTCTGCCGCGAGTGCGAGCGCATAATCATGTTCCTCTTGGATCTGCGCATCGCTCCAACGATCTGGGCGATAGAACTTCACCACATAACGCAGCCCTTCATCGCTACGGAACTGATAAACGCGGTTCTCGTAACTGTTCAGCGCGAGTAAGCCCGTTTCTGGGTACACGCCCAGACTTTCGATCGCATCTAAGATCAAATCCGGTGTTAGGGCTTGAAAATGGAACTCTGCGCCGCTAGAACTCGTGGTTGGTGGCGTCATATTCTGACTCATATTCAGTTCACTCTTAGGTGAGGTTGCAGCAAAGTGGCTAAGTATTCCAGCACCTCAAAATCGGCTTCTCGTTCGGTCGAGAGCCAGCAAATGTTGCCGTAAAACTCATAATTGAGCCATAACTGGCTGCCTTCAAATTCTAATAACCATTGATGCCTGTCGGCACCCCACTGACGCTCGCGCACAGTGCAATCTAGCGCCGCGGCTAAGGGTTCGGCAAAGTCGGCGAAACGATCAAAATCGATATCCGCACTGACCGCTAAACTTAAGGCACTTTTATCTAAGCTAATGGTATCTAAGCTCATGGCTTTTAAATGCGTACTTGATAATTTCATGCTTGTTATCCCATCAACTACTACATGACATGATCAAACCTTGGCCCCAGTCCGGCGGACGCTTGGCCAAGTCTTCATGCTCTGCGTGTTCGGCAAAGGGCTGAGTTAAGATTTTTTGCAGCAAATGCAGCGGCGCAAGATTACCCTCTTCCACCGCGATTATCGCCTCTTGGGCTAAATAGTTACGCAAAATATATTTGGGATTCACACTATTGCGCTCAGTTTGCCACGCAGGGATATCAGCCACCGCGCCCAATCGCTGTTGATAGGCTTGATACCAAGCATCAAACTGACTGACATCAATAAAGTCATCCCGCAGCGCACTGTGTTTGCTGGTTGGATCTAACTTGCCTAATTGACGCCAAGTCTGAGTGTAATCGAGTTGATTTTTCTCCATCAGCACAGTGAATCGACCTATAAGTTCGAGATCCTGTTTGACTTGCTCCACCGACGAAACATCAACTGCTGATAGACCTAGTTTTGCCCGCATCAAGCGCAAATAAGGCTGCACTAGCGCCTCTTGGTATTGATTAAGAATGGCAATTAAGTCATCGGATGGGATCACTGGTGTGAGCGCCTGCGCTAAACGTTGCAAGTTCCACAAACCTACTCCCGGCTGCTGACCAAAGGCATAGCGACCTTCGGGATCCGAATGATTACAGATAAAGTCTTCTTGGAATGTATCGAGGAACGCAAAGGGACCGAAGTCAAAACTGTCACCCAGAATCGACATATTGTCTGTGTTCATCACGCCATGGGCAAAACCGACCGCCTGCCAGTGGGCAATCATCTTAGCGGTATCTTGCACTACCTGTAAAAACCACGCTTTATAACCTGCGGCATCACAACTCAAATGGGGATAATGCTGAGTAATAGTGAAGTTGAGTAATTGAGTCAGCTTGTCGGCACGGCCGCGCTCACTGTGGCAGAAAAACTCGAAATGACCGAAACGAATGTGGCTGCGGGCTAAACGTACGGTAATGGCTGCGGTTTCTTGGCTCTCACGCCATACGGGCAAATCAGAGCCAATCACAGCCAAGGCGCGGGTCGTCGGCACCTGCAGATGATGCAGCGCCTCAGAGACTAAAAACTCGCGCACCGCGGAGCGCATCACAGCGCGGCCATCACCACGGCGCGAATAAGGCGTCGGACCGCCACCTTTAAGGGCGACATCCCATGCGCCATTTGGACCAATCGCTTCACCTAAAATGATCGAGCGTCCATCCCCTAAGCGCGGCGTGTAACCGCCAAATTGGTGGCCGCTATACACTTGGGCATAGTAGGTCGCGCCATCGACGGCCGCATTACCAGATAAGCCCAATAACAACTCATCGGTGGGTTGGCTCAAGCCAATCAATTGGGCGGCGTCATTACTCCATGCCAGCCATTCAGGCTTAGTTATCCCTTGTGGATATACTTGCGAGTAAAACTCAGGCAGCTGAGTAAAAAAATCCTGTTTAAACTTCATCTTGCCCACCTATTGGCTCATGGTCTTGCAAACCAGCACCGACTTATCGTCGAACTCGCATAGGTGCCCACATTGATAAGATCCAAGGCCAAAACCACTCACGCCAGAACGACTTAGACGTTGCATACCATGAGCCTTGCTCTGGCATTGCGCTAGAGTATCGTAGTAACCATTAATATCTTCGGCCTGCAAAGGTGTCACCGGAATGGCACTCACATCGGGATAATAAAATAGGGTCCATTCTGGGGTTTTAGTACAGCCACTGAGTAGCAATAATCCAAGCCCGAATAAGACATTCGGTAAGGCATAGCTTAGTTTCATTTTTCCCCTATTAAGCCCATAAAAAAAGCGAACCTTAGTTCGCCTTTTGCGCATTCAGTTAGCAGGGATTCTACACTGCTTAGACGAGGGAAATAACCGCTTTTCGACTAAGGGTTTACCCGCTAAGCGCTCCCTACAACATATCAAGCCGTGGTTGCTTTAGTCTGTGCTTTCTCAATCCGGTTGATTCGGCCCTCAAAGCCAGTGACAGTGCCATCGCTCAGCCCAAGCTCAAGTGCTTTGCGACAGATGACAATGGCGGCATCGAAGGCTTGGGTATCATTTAGCAAGGTGGCTAAATGCAGGAAACCGGAAGATTTAAGCTCAGTATCTTTGCCTTGCTCGGCGCTAGCCGCTTGGAACAGTGCAATATACTCTTCCGCTAATTGAGCACCATAGTTGAGGTAATCCGCCGATTTACGCTGTTTGTAGCATTCAGCAATCATATTTTGCAGCGCGGTATAGCGAGCACTGGCTGACGTCGCTCCTTGATACTCCTCAAAGGCCCGAACTAAAGTCACATTCGCCCAAGCCCCTGGCGCACCTACCTCAGAACGTGTGTTCGATACTGGCTCTGCTTCAGTCTTAACATCATCTTGTTCATCTGCAGGCGTGGCGCCTAAAATGATCACCGCCTCTTCATTATGGGCCGCAGGAATATCGACTTCGATGATATCTGTGTCTAGCGCCACCGAAATGCTCGCAGGCTCATTAGTCTCACGGGGCATTAATTCGGCTTCAACTTCGATAACGGGCTCGACTTCAGCCACGCCAGTATCCTCAACCCTTTTAACTGGCTCAGGTTCTACACGCTCGGGCTCAGCAGCGGAGAAAATAGGTGCCTCTTCGGTGGGAACTACAGGTTTTACCTTGGTCGACTTGGGTTTCATCGCCTCTTGTTCTTCTTTCGCCAATCGCTGCGCGCGAAGGAATAAAAACACCCCGACAGCAATCAGTATAAATACGACTAAGATCTTCATTCTTGTTCACCTTTGATGGCCGCTTCTCATCAGAAGCCGTGTCAATGGGTTTGCCAACGTCCATCAGGACAGTGTCCATGGCAACCGAGTCTAGCTAAAAATTGAGCAGAGATTAACCGCTATTAAAGTCCATTGTGTCGGTGCAAATCAAGTATTTATGCCTTTTTATACGATCTTGCGCTCAAATAGTTATAGTCAATTGCGCTAGACTGACGCAACCGTATTGCCTTATCACCCCAATCGCCCAGTTTACGACAAATATAAGGAAAACCTGATGCAAAGTATTCTTATCGTGGCCCACGCCAGCCCTTACGGGACAGAAAAGCTATTTAACAGCTTACGCATCGCATTAGCCCTGAAGGATCAGGACGAGCAAGCGGTCGATCTTAAACTTTTTCTCATGTCAGATGCCGTGTTTGGCGCACTCAAAAATCAAACCACACCGGACTTAAGCTACAACCTGCAGCAGATGTTTGAAATTCTCTCGGCACAGCAAGTTCCTATTCTACTTTGCAAGACCTGCGCTCAAGCACGAGGCGTCACAGCGGAAATGATTATCGAAGGTGCGCACATAGGCACACTACAAGATTTAACTCGCTGGACACTGGCCGCCGACAAAGTGATGCATATCTAAGATTTATTTTTAGGTGTGACATTGGGGATAGTTGGATTATTTAAAGCACCATTTTGTGCGCACCTTCATAAATTGGCGCTTTCGTTTTGTCAGCGCCAGTTTCACTGCCTATGATGGGATATCCGAGTGACAAGCTAAGGTATTCCAATGGGCACAGCCACACTGCTTACGGGCAAACTCCTGTACGAACACCAAACCATTGCCGCAATGGTGACAATTTATTGCAAGGCGAAACACCAAGGCCAAGACGCGACGAGCCTATGTGCAGATTGCATTGAGTTATTGGATTATGCCGCAACACGCCTAGATCGCTGCCCCTACGGACAAAACAAACCCACCTGTAATAAATGCCCAGTGCATTGCTACAAACCTGCGCAGAAACAAATCGTCAAAGAGATCATGATCTTTTCTGGTCCACGGATGTTATTACCGCATCCCGTTCGTGCAATCAAGCACTTACTCGCGGAACGCATTCCCGTTCCCAGCGTTGTGCCCGAGGCGGCTTCAAATCGTCATCAGCGCATAGCAAGCCAACAGAAAAACTAACGGCGATACTTTTACCGAGCCGATTTCCCTGATATAACAGGGCTCGAGGTATCGCATATGAACGAGTTTCATAGTTTTTTCACTCAAGCTTACTGGTGGTTGTCATTATTTGGAGGCGTACATTGCCTCGCGTTAGCTATTTATATTCGCTATTTCTATCACCCAGACGCTAACCAAAAACTCCTCGCCGCTTTCTTAAGTCTTATTGCTCTATACTTCCTCACGGGTATGTTGAACCGCGATAACAGTCCAATTCCCATTCATATCCTATTCAATCTGATTAACCCTATCTATTTTTTGCTCATGCCTTTGCTCTATCTATATTGCAAACGCAGTTTAGCACCAACCCATAAACCGCTAGGGTTTTCAAAGCATTACTGGCCATCTGCATTAACATTAGTTTTCGCCATTTTAGATATTGCCCTAAGATTAACTGCACATCCCATTAACGAGTGGCAACCCATAGCTCTGATGCTTAAAGAAATGAGTATCAGCCAATGGGGCGCTCTACTCCCAGCGCTGTTATCTGTACAAACCTGTTTTTACTTTATCGCGCTGTGGATGTTGTTTCGTCGACATAAGCGCAATCAAAGAGATGTCACTCAAACCCAAGAGGCGCTCGGCACCATTCGGTTTCGTTGGCTGATAAGCTTGACCTTGGCCATGTTGTTGAATTGGTTAATCCGCGTATTTGTGGTGATCTTGCCTTTCTATCTTGGTGATAATCTATCGCTACTTTCCCACGCATTGCCAAGGCTGACCTTACTACTGAGCATGTATATGCTGGCGGTGTATGGGCTAAAGCAAATCACCCGCTCTGCCTACTTAAAAGGCCGCATGGCCGAACCAGAGCTAGAGCAACGCCCACTCGTCATTGAAAATATTCTCACCCCAGAGGAGTATGACTTTTTGCATCAAGTTCAGCAGGACGATGCAGAAAAAAACCAAGGTTCTTCGCCACCTAAGAACTAATTGGCGAAACTGCACTCCAATCATCACCACCAATATCACTCCAACCATTAAGTCGAACACTGAACCTAAGCTGACACATATGTCACTTTTGGCTGTCATTTGTGTCGATAAAGGCTAGTCTGGAACAACTAAAGACTTGAAGAGGCGTTACCATGAAATCATTTTTAACAGCCATTGCGGCATCAACATGCCTTATTGTGAGCCTATTTGCAGCCCCAACTGTACATGCAGATGAAAGCTACGATCAGGCTGTAGTCAATTTCCAAAAAGCGAAAGAAACCAGTAAATTTTTCGACACAGCCTATGGCTATGCTTTATTCCCAACTGTGGGTAAAGGCGGAATTGGGATCGGTGCAGCCTATGGCAAAGGCCGAGTCTACCAAGGCGGTGCCTATATGGGTGATTCGAGTCTGACTCAATTATCCATCGGTTTTCAATTAGGTGGACAAGCCTACAGCGAAATCATCTTCTTTAAAGATGCCAAAGCCTATGAAGCCTTCACGAGCGGCAGTTTCGAGTTTGACGCCCAAGCGTCGGCAGTTGCCATCAACATGGGAGCAAGCGCTCAAGCAGGAACCACAGGCAACTCAGCAGGCGCAGGCCAATCGGGTGGTAATCGCTCAGCGAGCGGCTCTTATATCAACGGTATGGCGGTATTTACCGCAGCAAAAGGCGGCTTAATGTTTGAAGCCGCTCTTGCGGGTCAAGCCTTTAGCTTCGAGCCTAAAGCTAACTAACACGAACCATTCGACTGTGATATCAAACGGCGAGCCTAAATGCTCGCCGTTTTTTCTTAAATGATTACCTCAAGCTTCTGACTCAGATGTTCTAACTAAAACCAAGTCATTAGGATTGAGCGAAATAAGTTGAAATGCATATTTAACTTAGCGAAGTAATAACAAGGGGATATGGCTTTTACTGATCATCCTTGTGGTATTACTACCCACAAAAAACTCCCGAATACGCGAATGACCATAGGCGCCCATCACCATAAGATCGATTTGATGCTCAAGTTGATAGATCTCAAGGGCCGTTTGCACTTCTCCCTGACAAACGGCGGTAACCACATTGAAATCCGCCGCAATCAGAGATTCGGTCACCAACGCCAGTTCAGCTGTCGCCAGCGATTGATCATCAGACACCATCACTAAATGACATTCGAGCCCTTTAAGTAGCGGACTGCTTACGACTCGATCGAGGGCTTTTCTTGCGGTCACACTGCCATCATAGGCGATCATAAATCGCTTCGGTGCAGTAAACTCGTCCATCACCACTAAAATAGGCTGCTTAAGCGTGCGAATGACATTTTCTAAATGGCTGCCAATGGCCTGCGTCTGATCTTGATGCTGCTCCCCTTGACGGCCCATCACCACCAGTCTGGCATGGGATTCTTGCTCTAACAGAGTTTCGACTAAATCGCCGTGACGCTGCAAGGTTTCAACCACGACTGCGGGTTGTGCCTCCACGATGCGCGTTTGCGCATCTTGCAACATATACTTACCCTGCTCGAGTGCGAGTTTGCCTCGACGCGCTTCAAGCTCAACCATTTCATTGAGCAAGTGCTCCCGTGTACCTAGGCCAATATTTCCTGACAGATTTGACTCTATTGGATAGGCTGACTTATCCAATACATGTAATAGGGTTACTGGGGCATCCAGTTGCTGAGCGGCCCAGCTACTGGCGTCACATACAGCGAGTGTCACTTTTGAACCGTCGATACAGGCAATCACATTTGTCATCGTTATTTTCCTTTTCCTGTGTTGCTAAGGGCTTAGTGACCAGACATCATGTTTTCAACGTCTTCAGGCTTATCATGCACCCCAAACTTATCGACTATGGTTGCACTTGCTTGGTTAAGGCCAATTAACTCCACTTCAGTTCCCTCGCGACGGAATTTAATCACTACCTTGTCTAGGGCCGATACCGCAGTAATATCCCAGAAATGCGCTTGAGATAAGTCGATAGTCACCTTATCAACCACTTCCCTAAAATCAAATGAATTACTGAACTTATCTGCCGAGGCAAAAAAGACTTGCCCAATAACTTGATAATGGCGACCAGCGTCGGCAGCAGCCGTTACACTCTTAACCACCATAAAACGGCCCACTTTATTAGCAAAGAACAGAGACGCGAGTAATACCCCCACAAATACTCCCATAGCTAAGTTATGGGTAGCGACCACCACAGCAACGGTCGCCACCATCACAAGATTGGTTGATATTGGATGATGCTTAAGATTACGAATTGAATCCCAAGAGAAAGTACCGATAGACACCATGATCATCACGGCAACCAGTGCCGCCATAGGGATGAGCTTTAACCATTCGCCGAGGAATACAATCAATATGAGTAGAAATACCCCCGCTGAAAAGGTCGATAACCGTCCGCGACCACCCGATTTAACGTTGATGATCGACTGACCAATCATAGCGCAACCGGCCATACCGCCCATTAAACCCGCGCCGATATTGGCAATACCTTGGCCCTTACACTCACGATTCTTATCGCTTTGGGTATCGGTTAAGTCATCGACTATGGTGGCGGTCATCATAGATTCTAGCAAACCCACCACGGCAAGGCCGGCCGAGTATGGGAAGATGATCATCAGAGTTTCAAGGGTCAATGGCACTTCAGGCCAGAGGAAAATAGGCAAAGTATCAGGCAGTTGCCCCATGTCACCGACAGTACGAATATCTAACCCCATATAAACCGCAAAAAGTGTTAATCCGACAATACACACGAGAGGCGAAGGTACGGATTTACCGATCACAGGGATAAGTGGGAATAAATAGATAATACCAAGACCTGCAATCGTCATCGCATAGACATGCCAAGTCACATTGGTCAGTTCGGGCAACTGGGCCATAAAGATCAGAATCGCCAGTGCATTCACAAAGCCTGTCACCACAGAGCGGGAGACGAAACGCATCAAGCTTCCTAGCTTTAAGTAACCCGCGGCAATTTGCAGCACACCCGTTAATAGGGTCGCCGCGAGTAAATACTCGAGGCCGTGTTCCTTCACTAAGGTCACCATCAACAACGCCATAGCGCCCGTTGCGGCAGAGATCATACCAGGACGGCCACCTGTAAACGCGATGACCACTGCGATACAGAATGAAGCATACAGGCCGACTTTAGGATCGACGCCTGCAATAATAGAAAAGGCAATCGCCTCAGGGACTAACGCCAGTGCAACCACAATACCGGCTAACAGATCTCCGCGTATGTTGGAGAACCACTCTTTTTTCATGGTTTGTATCATGTCACTCACTCTGATTGAAATTTAATCATATCTTCCAATAGCTAATATCAACACTTGACTCAAATGTCAGCGCATAGCCAATGAGGTACTTATGCGTCAAGGTGACGGAATGCAATTGGGATTATGGGGTACTGCAAAACAACTACCGAGTCGGTAGCGACTAAGGACGGATCTTAACGATCCAAGAAGGAAGGATTAAACTAATGCGGCTTAATGCTCATCACCGAAAAATAACCTCACTTATATGAGCCAACTCAAATTTGACTGCATTAAAAATAGTTGTGCTATTGGGAATAGCGACATAATGACGTGTATAAAACAGGCCGGAGTATAGAGAGTTGTTTGCTCAAAATCAAAAAACTTCAGTTAACATCAGAGTGATTAAAATACCCACCATACTTTGGTGGGTATTGAATAAAAACAACCGCAACAACTCAGGGATAGCTTAGGTAAGTATTAAGCACCATCTGATATCGCTTTATGCCGAGGTAGTTTGATTGAGATAAGCGCCGCTAACGCAATAAATGCCGCCGATATCCACAGACAAGCCGCCATGCCATACACTTGATACACCCAGCCAGACAACACAGTCCCGATCAAACGCCCCATAGCATTAGCCATGTAGTAAAAACCCACATCTAACGATACGCCATCTTCATCCGCATAACTGACGATAAGATAACTGTGTAATGAAGAGTTGATCGCGAATAAGGCGCCAAACAGCATCAATCCCCAAATCAGTATATTCGCGGCATGGAAGTCATAACTTATCGCCAGCGCAATGCCTGCCGGCACTATGCTCAATATCGCCGCCCAACCTAAGGCGCTACGTCCATCGGGAACCTTGTTTTTGCCCGCCGACTTTGTCCCCGTCAATCGAGGTGCAAAGCCTTGCACTATGCCATAACCTATCACCCAGAGTGCGAGAAAACCGCCGACATACCAATGACCCCAACCAAAGGTTGAGGCCAAATAAACGGGTAAAGCCACCACAAACCACACATCCCGCGCACCAAACAAAAACATGCGTGCGGCAGAAAGCGTGTTTACCGCCGGACTCTTAGAGAAAATTTCCGTGAACTTAGGTTTGTTTTTGGCTTTACCTAAATCGCGCTGTAAACTTAACAGACTAAAAATCCACACCAGCAATAGGCCAATCGCCATGCCTAACACGGCCTGCTGGAATCCAAACAGGGTCAGTAAGGCACCGCCCAAGAAGAACCCCGCGCCCTTTAGCGCATTTTTGGAGCCAGTGAGCATGGCAACCCACTTATACAGCTCACCCTGAGCATCATTGGGCACCAACAACTTGATACTGCTTTTAGCGCTCATTTTATTGAGATCTTTAGCGATACCCGACAAGGCCTGTGCTGCCATCACCCAAGCAACCGTCAGCATACCGCTAGGCACAAGCAGCATGCTAAGGGCGACAATCTGCATAAATAGGCCCACATTCATGGTCTTATTTAAGCCTAAACGCGCCCCAAGCCAGCCGCCGACTAAGTTCGTTACCACCCCAAAGATTTCATAGAAGAGGAATAGCATGGCAATTTGCAGCGGGCTATAACCTAATCCATGGAAATGGAGCACCACTAACATACGTAATGCGCCATCGGTAAGCGTGAATGCCCAATAGTTGCCTGTGACCACCAAATACTGGCGGATCTCGGGTGATATGTTAGACAAGAACCCTGTCAGCTTAGCCATAAAGCCTATGCCTTATCCATCAGACCGACCATGCGGGCCAGTTCGACGGTGCGATTGGCATAACCCCACTCGTTGTCATACCAAGCGTAGAGTTTGACCTGAGTGCCATTGATAATCATGGTCGATAGCGCATCGATAATGCTCGAACGCGGATCGGTTTTATAATCAACCGAGACTAACGGTCGTTCCTCATAACCTAAAATACCTTTTAGCGGTCCGTCTGCCGCTTCTTTTAACAGGCGATTGACTTCAGCTTCGGTCGTTTTGCGACTCACCTCGAACACGCAATCGGTTAATGAGGCGTTCGCTAATGGCACCCGCACCGCATGGCCGTTAAGCTTACCTTTGAGTTCAGGGAAAATATGGGTAATGGCCGTCGCTGAGCCTGTTGTCGTAGGGATAAGGCTTAAACCACAGGCCCGTGCACGGCGGAGATCTTTATGCGGCGCATCTAAAATAGTTTGAGTGTTGGTAATATCGTGAATAGTCGTCATGGAACCATGCACTATGCCGAGGTTTTCGTGGATCACTTTGACGATTGGCGCCAAACAGTTAGTAGTACAGGAGGCCGCAGTCACAATCGGATGAATGGCTTTGTCATAGAGTTGATGATTCACCCCCATGACAACGTTTAACACGCCCTCTTCTTTAACAGGCGCTGTGACCACAACGCGTTTAACGCCTTGATCTAAATAAGCTTGCAGCACTTCTTTGGTTTTCATCTTACCCGAGGCTTCAATCACCACATCGCAGGCGGACCAATCGGTTTCGGCGATGGTTTTGTTGCGTGTACAGCGAATACGCTTGCCATCGATAATGATGTCATCACCATCGGCATTGGCTTCGTACTGCCAGCGACCATGCACAGAGTCGAATGTCAGCAAATGGGCTAAGGTCGCCGCATCCCCTGCGGGATCATTAATCTGCACAAACTCAACCTCTTCCCAGCTCCAAGCAGCGCGCAATGCTAAACGTCCCATACGGCCAAAGCCATTTATCCCGATTTTGATTGTCATACCTGCATCCTTCACACTCAGTTTTATATTAGGTGTTTTATATTATTTTTTTAAGATTAAAGCGTTATCTGTTCGATATAGCCGCGCTAATGCCCTTCTCGTTGGCAATGGCGGTAATAATCTCAGCGGTTTTAGTGTATTTAGCGCATCCACTACCTAATGCTTTGATATTTAACATTTTTATAATTCTCACAGAATGGGACCTATAGCGTTAAAGATCCAACCGATTAAGGTGAATGAAATCAATAAAATAGCAAAAACGATGGCCAGCAAACGCCATTGCATCACCTGCTTGAGCAAAATGAACTCGGGAAAACTGGCGGCAACCGTAGACATACAAAATGCCAATGTCGTCCCTACGGGCAAGCCATTAGTGATAAGGCTCTCCATGATAGGAATAACCCCAGTCGCATTGGAATACAGAGGAATACCAATCAATACCGCCGCAGGAACCGACCACCATTGACCATCGCCTAAGTGGGCTTCGATCCAACCGTCAGGCACAAATCCATGGAGTGCGGCGCCAAGCCCAACCCCAATAATGACCCATTTCCACACTCGGCCAAAAATCTCTAGGGTCTCGCCTTTCGCAAATTCATGCCGTTCCGTTAACGTCATGGATGTTGATGTCATACCCTCGCTATTATCGTGACTTGCTTGTGCCTTTCCTTGCTCGAGTGCTTTGGCGGCAAAGGACTGCAGCCAACGCTCAGCGCGGATCGTGTCCAAAAATGCCCCCGCCAACATACCCACTGACATGCCGACCAGCACGTATATCACAGTAAACTTCCAGCCCAACAGACTCACAAGCAACAGAACGGCGACTTCATTAATTAACGGCGAAGTGATCAGAAATGCCATAGTGATCCCAACGGGGATCCCCGCGGAAGTGAAACCTAAAAAAACCGGAATACTCGAACATGAGCAGAATGGGGTAACAGCGCCAAAACCCGATCCCATAAAGTAACCGACAAAACGATTTTTACCCGCCAAGTAATCCCGAACCCGCTCGACATTGAGCGAGGCCCGCACCAAAGCGATGCCATAAATCATCAGCAACAGGAGCGCAAAAATCTTAGTGGTATCTTCAATAAAAAAATGGATGGCGTCGGCGAGCTTAGTATTAGGCTCTAAACCCATCAAATCAAAAGTTAACCAGCTTGCTAAATCTGAAAATATTTGCAGCATTGTTACGCCACCTTAATATTAAGCAAAACTTTAGACACGCAAACATATGAAAAAACGTATATTTGAGGTTAAATTTTTGCTGCTAGTCTTCTAGCAGCAAGCTTTAGCACGGTCAGGACGCCCGCCCATCTTGCACAAATTACGCATATTTTCTTCAAGGAATACAGTGTTTTGGTTGGTAACTTCACTCAACACTAACTGACTCCATTCGGGTAAGTCATTATTGATACGATAGAAAATCCATTGCCCCTGACGGCGATCAACTAATAAACCGCATTTACGTAATTGGGCCAAATGTCGCGAAATCTTAGGCTGGGTCTCTTGCAATGCCTCGGTCAATTCACAGACACAGAGCTCCCCCTCTTGCTGGATCAACATCATGCAACGCAAGCGGGTTTCATCGGCTAAACATTTAAAAAACTGGGTTGGATTAATCATTGATGCCCTTAGACTGAACTAATAGAAACATTTTGATCCTTTTGTTAACTTTCCTAAAGGTTCATTCAAACAGCAAGCTGTGAGCGGTAAGAAACAACACTCATTTTTCATGGCTATGGATCTTTTGGAAAGACCTTGTACAATATATACGAATTTTCATATATGTAAATATCCGTATATAAGATCACCTTAAGTTTCATGCATTAGTCAAAATGGTGCTTGAGTATAGTGTTCAATACTAAGATATATACGAAAATTCACATATAAAAAATCATTCAGACCCACCGACAATATCGTTAGGTGAGGGCATTATTTTATGATTACGGGTAGACAGTCTCTGCCCTTTTAGGAGCTTGTATGTGGTTAGCTGGGGCAATTTTTGTTCTCACCATAGTGTTAGTAATTTGGCAACCTAAGGGGTTAGGCATAGGTTGGAGTGCTACCTTGGGCGCCGTATTGGCCCTACTACTGGGTGTGGTGCACTTAGGGGATATTCCTGTGGTATGGAATATTGTCTGGAATGCGACCGCCACCTTTATTGCCGTGATCATCATCAGTTTATTATTGGATGAGTCGGGATTTTTCGAATGGGCCGCGCTGCATGTGGCCCGTTGGGGCAAAGGTCGTGGCCGTTTACTCTTTACTTACATAGTATTACTCGGCGCGACTGTTGCCGCATTGTTTGCCAATGATGGCGCGGCGCTGATCCTCACCCCCATAGTGATTGCTATGTTACTGGCTCTGGGCTTTAGCGCCGGAGCAACCTTAGCCTTTGTAATGGCGGCGGGTTTTATTGCCGATACCGCAAGTTTGCCGTTAATTGTCTCTAACCTAGTCAATATTGTTTCAGCGGACTTCTTCAACATAGGTTTTAACGAATACGCCTCTGTGATGGTGCCTGTCGATATTGCTGCTATTAGTGCCACCTTAGTCATGCTGCATCTGTTTTTCCGCAAAGATATTCCCGCGACCTACGACTTGCAAAAACTACGCGAACCTAAGGCCGCCATTCGCGACCTCAACACCTTTAAAACCGGTTGGGGCGTATTAGTCTTACTCTTGGTGGGCTTTTTTGGCTTAGAACCGCTCGGTGTGCCCGTGAGTTTAGTGGCTGCCGTGGGTGCCCTGATCCTGTTTGTTGTCGCGAAAAAAGGCCAAGCCATAGATACCACTAAGGTACTGCGCGGCGCGCCATGGCAGATAGTGATCTTTTCACTCGGCATGTATTTGGTTGTTTATGGTCTTCGCAACGCAGGCTTAACCGATTACCTATCAAGCGTATTAAATAGCTTGGCAGAACAAGGGCTTTGGGCTGCCACTATGGGCACGGGCTTCTTGGTCGCGTTTTTATCGTCCCTCATGAACAACATGCCAACGGTGTTAATTGGCGCCCTCTCGATAGACGGTAGCAATGCGACCGGCGTGATTAAAGAAGCCATGATTTACGCTAACGTGATTGGTAGCGATTTGGGTCCTAAAATCACCCCCATCGGCAGTTTAGCAACCCTGCTATGGCTGCATGTACTGGCGCAGAAAAATATCAATATTACCTGGGGTTATTATTTCCGCGTCGGCATAGTGATGACGCTACCTGTGCTATTTGTCACCCTAGCGGCACTGGCGCTGCGCCTCTCCTTCTAATCTTCGTCCATGGGCACTAGAGCATCTGTTTAGTGCCTATGGATAAATTTATAAGCGATTATTTATCAGAGACATGTTATGACTAATATGATTGATGACAGCATTAAGATTTACCACAATCCAGCCTGTGGCACATCGCGCAACACTTTAGCATTGATCCGTAATAGTGGAGTCGAACCCCAAATCATCCACTACTTAGAAACGCCGCCCTCCCGCGATGAATTACTTAAGTTAATTAATGAGATGAAAATCTCTGTGCGTTCATTGTTACGCAACAATGTTGAACCATTTGAACGACTAGGACTTTCTGAAGACACATTTACTGATGAAGAACTGGTTAACTTTATGCTGACTTATCCCATTTTAATTAACCGTCCTATCGTCGTTACGCCGCGAGGCACAAAACTCTGTCGCCCGTCTGAGACAGTGCTTGATATTTTGACCAAAGCACAACAAGGCCCTTTCACCAAAGAAGATGGCGAAATCATCATTAATGAACAGGGACAAAGAGTTCGCACATGAAACCACTAAACCACGATATGCCAGCACTCAAACAAGAATTAATGGTTAATAACATGGATATGGACTGTTTTAATCTAACTCCTCTAACCCATCCGCCTAGAATACTGATGCTTTATGGCTCAGTACGAGAACGCTCCTATAGCCGACTGACGACGGAAGAAGCCGCTCGACTATTAACACACATGGGCGCAGAGGTGCGTATTTTTAACCCTTCTGGACTTCCACTTCCTGATGATGCGCCTGACAGTCATCCCAAAGTCATGGAACTAAGAGAAATGGTACGTTGGTGCGAAGGTATGGTGTGGTGTTCACCAGAACGCCACGGTGCGATGACCAGTATTATGAAAGCCCAAATCGATTGGATCCCTTTGGCTGAAGGTGCTGTCCGGCCTTCACAAGGTAAGACATTAGCAATAATGCAGGTGAGTGGTGGTTCACAGTCCTTCAACACACTAAACCAAATGCGTATATTGGGACGATGGATGCGCATGTTCACCATACCCAACCAGTCTTCAATCGCAAAAGCTTGGTTAGAGTTTGACGAGGCAGGCCGAATGAAACCTTCGCCTTACTACGATCGCGTAGTTGATGTTATGGAGGAATTGATGAAATTCACTTTACTCCTGAGGGGCAATGTTGATTTCCTCACGAACCGATATAGCGAACGCAAAGAAAGCGCTTCAGAGCTATCAACCCGAGTAAATCAAAAAGAAATATAGATTAAACACTAAAAGTATTCTCGACTATGGAGCAAAAGATTAGCCCTGCGCCAACTTTTACTCCATATAAGAACCATCACGCCAAATAAGTACATTCCAAATACACGAGTGAGCACCTAAATCCTTAAAGCCAGCTAAAAACTCTCTGTAACTTGCCATCAACCAAGCCGAAACCTCGCTATAAAACGACTAACTGGAAGCAATACAACCAAGCCTTAATCAACCGCAGTTCACCCACCTTCTGGATTGATAAGACGCCACAAACAAGTGGAAAGCCGAAGTTAAGTTGCGCAAGAAAGGCCGTCCACGTTTGTTTAGCGACTTAGCCATTATCACTGCCCTGCCACGAAGTTGTTCGTCGAAAACGTGCCTTATTGCTTTTCACTCCTAAGTAAGCCACAGCGTTATGGCATAAGAGCATCCCAATAACTTAGCGGTCAGTAGGCAAAAGCTTCATGGCTCAAATAAGCAATGGAAGAAACTGTACAGTTATCGTCGCCGGTCATCTCAAAAAGCGCCATGTACAGGATAAAGTATCTGCGAAGTGTTACTTTGAGGATGCGAAATGATAACGCTCAGGAGGGAGAGACTTACACCATGATAAGGGCTCTGAACAAGCTTATAGTGCTGGTTATGCCTGAAACCCATCATATCGTCCAATATTTAAACAGCCATAAAAGTTCTGTTCACTGAATCGGTTTAGGAAACAATGATTTGACTGGGTTTAATGCAAGGCTGAGCCCGCGTAGTGTCGTTATCCACATAAACGGGCAACATAAGCAGGTGATGAACACCATTTTGAGCTAGCTTAATAACAACACTAGTCGTGTCCCCAAGGTTTGGGTGGTAATGCTACTGGCTGGGTAAGATCAAAATCGACTTTAAAATTGCGTTGTTCTCGCGTGAGTTGGTAACTAAAAATCGTTGGCGTAATTTCCATGTGCCACACATTGGTAATCGACTGAGTGAGTCCATTCTTGACGAAGTTATCGATAGATTCCCTATCAATGGGAAAGGACTGTTTCTGTACTGTCCCGTCATTCATAGTGTCGCCACCATACATGGTCACAGCATCTTCACTTCCATCCTGATGGCGATGGTCGTGCTTCAACTTAAGCCCTTGCTGCGTTTTAGTCAGCACCCAAGTACGCGAGTGGTCATCACCCACATGGAACGGGATCTTAAGCTCAGTGTCGCTACATTCACGCACGTGCATAATTAACGACTTGCCGCTAAAGGCCGAATCAGCCGTGTCACCCGATACCACTTTTCCCGCAAAGGCTTGGCCACAATGGGCCGCGATTTGTGCGAAAAAAGTATTCTGCGTCTTGGTGGATAGCGACTCAACTTGAGCGGCGATTGATGGCAACGCGATAAAAGACAAACTGATGAGCCCGAGGCTCGGTAGGGTAATGTTGGGATTCATTATGTTCTCCACTTTTTTAGATGAAAAACACCCTAACACTAGGAAATAAATTCAAACTGAATTTCACCTAGTGTTAGTGATGATAAACCAAAGTGATTACCAGCCGATATAAGTACGCGAACGATTACCCAGACGCTTTTTGATAAAGCGAGCCGTCATAATACTGCCTACCATCATGAAAATGAAAATCCCAGCGGAAAAGAGCACGCTAGTCACAGCAGAACCTGGTGGGAAGCGGAAACGCATTACGGTTGCAGCCGTGTTAAATAGCATATCGAAGAGTGGATGAATAAAGAAAATTGCAAAACTCATCTCAGCGACTTCGACTAACCAAGGCAAACGACTTCGTCCCGACAACCATTCACAGAAATTCAGTACTAATACACATAAACAAAGTTTCTGAATAAACTGCCAATCGATACCGTTATATTCAAACGGTGCCTTATGGTAATTACCAATATGCTGCACTATGTAAGTTTGCTCGACTAAGCTCACCACTAAAAAAATCATCGCGAGGGCAGTAAAGATAGACCCAAAGCGCGTCACAATATGTTCATCTTGCGAATATAAAATACCAATCAAATAGAAAGGCATAAAATACACCACTGAGTGGATGAAATTGACGTTGCCTATGGGTCTATGCAGCAGAATAGCCACCACACAACTCAGTACAAATAGCGTCCAGCGCATCTGCTGTGAGCAACGGATAAACCATAAAAATATCGGCGAGAATAAAAATACCGCCATAATGAATGGAATATACCAATGCGGATACAGGATATAACCGTTACGTACCGTATAAAAAATACTCAGCAAGAGTTTATCGAGCGACTGGTGCTCCATAAAAATCCAGCGCAAACACAAACATAATAAACCGATCAAAGAGACGACTAAAAAAGGATAAAGTACGTTCTGTACTTTGTTCTTCATAAACTTGCTGTAGTCGAAATCCTTATAAAAAATACGATGGAAAAAGTACCCTGAGATAAACACAAACAAAGCCGTGCCACCGCGCAATAGGTTTTCCAGCAACAGCGGGAAACCTTCACCAGAGTTGTAAATACTGTGGCCAAGCACGATAAAGATAATCGCAATGCCACGCATGTAGGTAAATTCGAGCTGATTTTTTCTCATTATTAATTCATCGCACAGTAGAGGGTTCTTCCATCAACAACACTCGCAGAAACCCTAATAGTTCCATGGACTTCCGCTTCGTTGAATACCAGATACTGACCCTCACGCTGAAAGGGGAATGCTAAAGGTAACAGAGTTGCCGCCTCAATGCCCTCACAAAAATTTTGTACCGGAACATCAAGTAATGGACTGCCACTCACTGACAAGTTACTAAATTGCGCGCTCATCCCTAAATAAGCTTGAGTCATTTCCTCTTGATAGGGCACCACATAAAAGCCAGAACGTACGTCACCCACATCAATAAAACTGCTGCTATCGCTCACGCTCGGCATAACCAATAACGGCACTTTTGGATCCTGCACATTCAACAACAACTGAGACAATTTTGCTTGAGTGGCAGGGTAATACGCTAGCATCTCCTGCAGCTGTTTCTTCTGTTTAGTGTCTTTCTTGTCTAACGGGGATACTGGCTTTACGCGGTTCAGTAGTAAATCCACAGGCAACATACCCGACATGACCGACTCTTTCCATACATAAGGGTCTTGAGTGCTATCCAACAATATGCCCGCCAGAGCGCCAATATTTGCCGCCTCAGCCGTCCAACCAACCCACATTTTCTGCTGTTGATAATAGTCATACACATATTTTGTCAGTATTTGCTGATAACCAAGTAAAGTTTGATTTTGACTCAATACACGCGCACCTGCGGCCAATTCCACATACTTAGCGCTGCCTTCAACGAGATCATTGATGTAACCGACTCTATCTTCATTCGGCGCAATTTGGCGCCATTGCTGCAACCAATAAGCAGCATAGCTAAGATGTAATGACTGTTGTTCGGGTTGTGCCAGCGCCGCCATTAAGGCATCAAATAACTGTAAACGATAATAGCGAGCATCGAAGTTGAGCGGAAAGACCTCACCCTCATAACGCTTACCGTCTTCTAATACTCGCCATTCGGATTGGGCATAAAAATGGAAGGCTTCATGCAAGCCATTGCTCGCCCAGATTAAAAAAGCTAAATCCGTTGGCTTAGTGTCGCGAGTAAATTGGATGTTCGGCACTTCGAGCTGGATCAATACGCCTGGCTGGCCATTATATTGTGGAAAGCCGAAGCTCACCGATAGACCAGAGTGCAGATTGACAGACTCTAACACACTGTTATCTTGGATTATTTCGCCACCAGGCTGTCGAAGCCAGACATTACCACCATAACTAAAGAGGTGTACTTTATCTTCAAGGCGAAAACCGGGCCACAAAGCTTCGCTCTGGCGACTATTCTGTGCCATAAAATCGAGGTAAAGACGGGCGAGTTGTTCCGGAGAGGCCTCATCGGCAAACGCGGGGGTAGCGGCAGAGACACCTAAAAGCCATAGGATCACTACCATAATATTTTTCATTTATCTGCCTAAACAAACACAAGGGGTTTACAAAACAGCGCTAGCATATAGCGCAATCAAGCAATAGTGAAACATTTGCAAAAAAATATTTTTACCCCAGAAAATCTCAGTCAAAACCAAATCAACGACTCCTAATGAAATCATATTTTTAGCACAATTTTGCATCACTTAGGCGATTGCGCTCGCAATAGGTTTAAGTCTTAGGTTCGCTTGGCTTATCTCCAAACCACAGTGTGAGTTTATCCGCTGCAAGGGATTTCACTTCATCATCGATATATAAGGTCACCATAGTCAGGGCCGCGGCAAGGGCACCTAAATCATCGGTAAAGCCAACTAAAGGAGTCAGATCGGGAATCGCATCTAAAGGCAAAACAAAATACGCTAAAGCGCCGTAGATGACTGACTTAGCCCACTTAGGCGTATTGGGTTGTTGCGCTGCATAATAAAGCCATAGTGCCCGCTCGATGACCTCTCTACCTGCTTGACGGCTAAAGAGTTTGATCTTGTTCCAAAATCCGCTGTCAGTAAATTGCTCATCCGCCATCATATTTCTCCAATACCCTAAAGTTGTTTGGGTATACACCCATGCCACTTCACAGTGTACGACGATAAGCCGCAGGGGTCAGGCCAAATTGCTGCTTAAAACGTAAGGAAAACTTTTCCGCAGATTGATAACCACAGGCCAAAGCCACTTGCAATACTGGCTCGCTCGAATTCTGCAACATGGCTAAACCATGACAAAGCCGCACTTCTACCAGTAACTGCCTAAAACTAGTGTCTTCTAAGGCCAATTTACGCCTAAGGCTTGCCGTGCTCATGTGTAACTTGTCGGCAATATCCTCCTGCTGCCATGACGCCGAAGGACTCACACTCATCAAGGCCAAGGCCGCTTGAGTCACGCTGCGTTGGGTGTGTCCATACAACCAGTTCACACTGCGTTTATCTGGCAAACTTAACAGTAATGCAGCCAAATAATGCAGTTGAACAGGATCGGCCAGAGACAAGGTCAAACTCTGTAATAGCGCATTCCAAGCTAAGTCCACAGCGCGTGATATATTTTGGACTGGCATAGGGTCACGCCAATCGGTAGCACTTGATAAAATGCCTTGGGGTAAATCGTGGGGGAGTAATAACTGCACCGCCCGATAACGCCCAAGAAAAGGTCGATTAACAAAGCTAATATGCGAACCAGCAGGAATTAACAGTAACTGCCCTTGGCCTACTAAAACAGATTCATCTTGCCAGAGCAGAGACTTTTCACCATAGATAACCCGAATAATCGACGGCTGATGTACAGGGACTTGAGATAAAGATTGTGCCTGCTTCGAATCATATTCAAACATACGGATCATGACACCAGCCTAATTATCAATGGATTATCGATTATATACCGCAGTCAACTTGGCGCTGCCGAGCGCTTGTGCCCTGAGCATAAAGCCCAATAAGGCAGGGCTAGCATCCTTTGGCAATTCTAAAGCACTGGGTAATGCCCACACAGTAAATTCATACCTGTGAACGCCATGACCTTGGGGCGGGCATGCGCCACCAAAATTTGTAGTGCCAAAATCGTTCTTCAAGGCAATAGCACCTTTGGGCAGTGCATCAACATGCGAGCCCGCACCTTGTGCGAGCGAAGTTTGCGCTAAGGGTAAGTTATATACGGCCCAGTGCCACCAACCGCTGCCCGTTGGTGCATCAGGATCATAAGCTGTCACTGCAAATGCTTTAGTTCCTGTGGGCACGTCAGTCCAAGTCAGTTGCGGCGAAATATTTTCCCCTTGGCAACCAAAGCCATTAAACACTAATTGCGATGTCAGTTTATTGCCCTCGCTCATATCTTTGCTCGTTAATGTCATAGCACTTGCCTGTCCAACGAATAACCCAAGCACTAAACTCGCCCCTAACCACCCTTTATTCATGTCTATCTCCTATTCATGTTCGACCTGACTCACTTTACGTCAATCAAAAAAATAACATCTGCCCTAAAACGACAACTTTCTGCCCCAAATGCTCAAATGTGAGAAAAAAGTTATCACTTTTGCATTTTTCAAGCAGGAAGATGATTTTGTAACGAAAATATCTGCATAACAATGCAAATATGGAATGCGGTATAAATCAGAATGATGATTACAGCAGCCTTTAAATTAAGATTAGATATTTGAAATAAGATATTTTATGCAAATAATATTATTTAAATAATGCTGACAATATTTACTTTCATAATTTAGATAAAGATACTTAAGCATGATTGACTCCATTTAATATTGATAATTTAAGTTAAATTGACGTGCTAATTATTTAAAAATAAGACATAGGTCATGATTTTATTTATAACTCGCATATAAACTTCATTACGTAATAAAAACCTAACCATTTTCTCTAAGTCATAATGGAGTCGTATATGAAGAGGAAATCTAAAATTATGGCGCATATCAGGCGCACACGGCATATCATGATGCCTAGTCAACGTGACTATTTCGATCACTCCTTTATCTTCCTCCGCTAACCTTAGCGTAGGTAGTAGGCCAATTAACAGGTCTAAAGTGCTATTGCCCTAATAGGTGCAAACACTTATCGTACTGTTTTTATTTGGTTTATTATCTAACACCTTAATCAAAGCATTCTTTTATCAGTGCAGTTTTACTGCGGCTAAGCTATTCATACGCTCAATAAATATATTTCTACTCATATTTATTTCGTAACTTTGGCATAACCACATTTAATCTGCGCACGGAATAGCTATATCTAATTTCATACCATTAATGTTTTTAATTAGATATAGGCACACTTGTATCTATTTTTTATAAAGTAAAAGGGAAATTAACTATGAAATCATTAAAAGTAGCCGCTAGCTTATCTGTTAGATCTTGTTTCGATATCGACAGAGAAGTTGTCAATGTATTAACCACAGATTTTTGCGATGTGGGCGCGGCTGTCGTCTCTGTTGATGATGTTAGAAATGGTATTGTTGAAAAGATTAAAAACACCGGATTGAAACTGCCCATTTTCGTTTCAGTTTGCTGTGAAGAAACCTTCCCTGATGATGTTTGCTCATCGATTACAGGGGTATTTGAACTCTGCGGTGATAACACTGACTTCTACGGAAAACAGGTTGAGACTGCAATAAGTAAATATGAACAAGCGCTATTGCCACCTTTCTTCGGTACGTTAAAAAAATACGTCGAAATGGGTAACTCTACCTTTGCCTGTCCTGGTCACCAAGGCGGACAATTCTTCCGTAAACACCCTGTGGGCCGCCAATTCTTCGACTTTTTTGGCGAAACAATTTTCCGCGCGGATATGTGTAATGCCGACGTGAAACTGGGTGATTTACTGATCCATGAAGGCGCTCCACTGGAAGCACAGAAATACGCTGCCAAAGTTTTTAATGCCGATAAAACCTATTTCGTACTTAACGGCACTTCGTCATCAAATAAAGTCGCGACTAATGCGCTGTTAGCGAAAGGCGACCTAGTGTTATTCGACCGCAATAACCACAAATCAAACCACCATGGCGCATTAATTCAAGCAGGTGCTACACCTGTTTATTTAGAAACGGCACGTAATCCCTTCGGATTTATTGGTGGCATTGATGCCCACTGTTTTCAAGAGTCCTATTTAAGAGAGCAAATTCGTGAAGTCGCGCCAGAAAGAGCCGATGAAAAACGCCCATTCCGCTTGGCGATAATCCAACTCGGCACCTATGACGGCACCATCTACAATGCTCGACAAGTGATTGATAAAATTGGCCATCTTTGTGACTACGTCTTATTTGACTCGGCTTGGGTGGGTTATGAACAGTTCATCCCGATGATGAATGACTGCTCACCACTCTTGCTCGAACTGACTGCTGAAGATCCAGGCATTATCGTGACTCAGTCGGTGCATAAACAGCAGGCGGGTTTCTCACAAACCTCGCAAATCCATAAAAAAGATAAACATATCAAAGGCCAAGATAGATATTGCAACCATAAACGCTTCAACAACGCCTTTATGATGCATGCCTCTACCAGTCCCTTCTATCCTTTATTTGCGGCGCTAGATGTAAATGCGAAAATGCATGAAGGCGCAAGCGGTCGTTATCTGTGGCGCGAAGCGGTAAAAGCGGGTATCGAAGCACGTAAGCTATTGCTCAAAAAGTGTAAATATATCAAACCATTCGTGCCAACAATGATCGATGGCCGCCTATGGCAAGACTATGAAACCGAACAAATGGCCGATGACTTACGCTTCTTCGAATTCGAACCTGGTCAGAAATGGCACTCCTTCGAAGGTTATGAAAAAGGCCAATACTTTGTTGACCCTTGTAAGTTCTTATTAACAACACCGGGCATAGATGCTGAAACAGGCAAATATACCGAATTTGGTATTCCAGCGACTATTCTGGCTAACTTCTTACGGGAAAATAATATTATTCCAGAGAAGTGCGACTTGAATTCGATTTTATTCCTGATGACACCTGCGGAAGATATGGCCAAGATGCAACATCTGGTATCACAAATATCTCGTTTCGAGAAATTAGTCGATGAAGATGCGCCATTATCTGAAGTATTACCTAACGTTTATAACGCCAATAAAGCCCGTTATAAAGACTATTCTATCCGTCAACTCTGCCAAGAAATGCACAATCTTTATGTCAGCCATGACGTAAAACAACTGCAGAAAGAAATGTTCCGTAAAGCACATTTCCCTACAAAAGTGATGGACCCGCAGGAAGCAAACCTAGAGTTTATTCGTGGCAAAGTAGAATTAGTCCCACTCTCGCAAATTGAAGGAAGAATTGCAGCAGAAGGCGCGCTCCCTTACCCACCAGGCGTGTTATGTATGGTGCCAGGTGAAATATGGGGCGGTTCTGTTCAGCGTTATTTCCTTGCCCTTGAAGATGGCATCAACCTATTACCTGGATTCTCACCAGAACTGCAAGGTGTTTATCTCGAAAATACCGCAGACGGCAAAATTCAAGCAATGGGCTATGTACTAAATAAATAATGAAGACTGACTGCAGAGTTTATTAACCCCACTCTGCAGTCAAATTCATGCCTCCTATAATAAGTCACCTAAATTAGGTTATTAGTATGAGTAAATCAGAAAATAAAATTGGCGTCGTCCAATTAACTATTATCACCATAGTCAACATGATGGGTTCGGGCATTATTATGCTGCCAACCCAATTAGCTCAAGTCGGTACTATCTCCATTTTATCTTGGTTAGTAACAGCTGCAGGGTCAACGGCCCTCGCCTTCGCCTTTGCTAAGTGCGGTATGTTCAGTAAAAAATCCGGTGGTATGGGCGGTTATGCCGAGTATGCCTTCGGCCGTTCTGGCAACTTTATGGCCAACTACACCTATGCCGTCTCGCTGTTAATCGCCAACGTCGCGATTGCCATCTCTGCCGTGGGTTACGCTGCCGTGTTGCTGGAAGTTAACTTAAGCCCGATGGCAATTTGTCTTGCGACCATTGGTGTACTTTGGTTGGCAACCATTGCTAACTTCGGTGGTGCCCGCATCACGGGTCGCGTCAGTAGCGTGACTGTGTGGGGAATTATTCTGCCAGTGATTGGCGTATCTTTAATTGGTTGGTTCTGGTTTGACATCGACCTCTATAAAGGTGCATGGAACCCGCATGATATGCCATTCTTCAAAGCGTTAGGCGGTTCTATCGCTATGACTTTGTGGGCGTTCCTCGGTTTAGAATCGGCCTGTGCAAACTCCGAAGCCGTCGATAACCCAGAAAAAAACGTACCTATCGCCGTGATGGGCGGAACCTTAGGTGCAGCAGTGATTTATATCGTTTCCACTAACGTCATTGCCGGTATTGTGCCAAACGCCGAGCTTGCCATGTCGAATGCGCCATTCGGTTTAGCCTTCGCACAAATGTTTAATCCTGTGGTCGGTAAAATCGTGATGGCCTGCGCCATTATCTCCTGTACTGGATCACTCTTAGGTTGGCAGTTCACTATTGCCCAAGTGTTTAAAGCCTCTGCCGATGAAGGATTTTTTCCTAAAATTTTCTCTAAAGTCAGCAAAGCCGATGCGCCAATTTGGGGCATGACTATTATCGTCTCGATCCAAACAGCATTATCGCTGATGACCATTAGCCCATCACTGAGTAAGCAGTTCGAAGCACTCGTTAACCTCGCCGTCGTCACCAACATTGTGCCTTATATCTTATCTATGGCCGCGCTTGGCATAATGCAAAGACAGCAAAAAGTGCCTATCAATAAAGCCCGCGTTGCCAACGTGATCGCCGTAATCGGTGCGTTGTATAGCTTCTATGCTTTGTACAGCTCTGGCGAAACCGCAGTGATGCTTGGCGCCATAGCCACCTTCTTCGGTTGGACTATTTTCGGCGTGATCTCAAACCAAGCGCCTGTTGCCGACACACGTCCAGCCTAAATACGGCTAACGCATGATCGGAAACAATTAATACCAACATCCACATCACGACTAACGATAACTCTGGGATCATAGGCCAAGCCTATGATCCCCTGGAGAATACTTGCTCATTATCGGGGGATTTATGAATAAGAC
This sequence comes from Shewanella sp. SM95, assembly GCF_025653595.1. Lineage (NCBI taxonomy): Bacteria > Pseudomonadati > Pseudomonadota > Gammaproteobacteria > Alteromonadales > Shewanellaceae > Shewanella > Shewanella sp. SM95. The sequence continues at coordinate 47,567 of NZ_JAKKSE010000013.1, read as the reverse complement.
TTGTCTCGCTTTAGTGTTACCTATGCTATTAACGGCCACCAGCAGTCAGGCGGTTGAACTCTATAAAGATCAAAAAAATACCTTAGATTTAACGGGTTGGTTAGGGTTTGCAGCATTAAATGACAGCCACGATACTTCAGTTATCGACGACTCGTCACGCCTAAGATTCAGCTTCGAGCGCAGCGAGAAAAATGGTTGGACCGCTTTTGCTACCACAGAATGGGGGATCAACATGGTCTCCAGCGACGATGGGCTAGTGATGCAAGGGGGCAAACTCGCCGCCGAAAAAACCGATGATTTTCTCTATAACCGCTTAGGTTATGTTGGCATGTCCCATGATACATGGGGCAACCTGAGTTTCGGTAAACAATGGGGTGCCTATTACGATGTCGCAGGCACGACAGATTTACCGAACGTATTTGCAGGTTACAGCGTTGGCGCTTACACCTTCGGTGATGGCAGCCTCACAGGTACAGGCCGTGCCGATTCCGCCTTCATTTACCGTAATAATTTAGGTCCAGTACAAATCGCCCTGCAATATGCCGCCAAAACCAATGGTGATGTCAGCCTAAAGAACGATGACGGTAGCGAGATGACCAACTCAGAACTGAGTTTTGACAGCAGCTACGGCGCCAGTATCACTTATGCGGTAACCGATAAATTTAAGCTACTCGCAGGTTTTAACCGCGGCGATTTTGAAGGCCACTTAGGCAATACTCAAGTCGATGAAACCAATGAAATTGTCGGCATTGGTGCCATGTATGGTGACTACTATCACTATGCCGAAGGACGTGAGGCCAACGGTCTCTATGTGGGCTTTAACGCTCACAAAAGTAAAAATAATGAACTGGTCAACGGCGATCTCTACGACGCCACTGGTGTCGAGTTGATGACGGCCTATCAATTCGACAACGGTTTTGTGCCTATGGTTGTACTCAGTTATTTAGATTTAGACACAGATGTAGCTACGCCGATTCAAGGTCAATGGACTCGCCAATTTGCCATGCTGGGGCTGCATTATCGCTACAGTAACGACACTGTGATGTTTGCCGAGATGAAGCTAGATTTCAGTGATATGGATGATCCTGCACTCGAAGCACAGGAAGACAACAGCTTCGCAGTGGGGATTAACTACTTTTTTTAGGACTAAAGGAGATGTTAGCTAAGGTTTCTAAAGCGCTCATTCTACTTTGGCATTGCTTAGTCGCATGAAGCAGGACGATTTTGAGTAACAGTCTTTAGTGACAGTTCTAATCACATGTTGAGTTAAATCATGTTTAGCAGGATAGGCAGCTCGCGTCATCGCTCATATGCGTGAGCTTATTTGAGGCTGAGGTGCGGCGCACGTTCCGTCTACAAACGCTCGCCGTAACACTCATTGGATGGTACCGCAGGCTTACCATTATCTCTACGCCACTCCAAGTTAGTTTCTGGAGTGGCTTTTTTTCTAAAAAATTGAGCGGTTTAAGCCGATGTGCATTACGACTTTGCGCTTGACTTCAATGGCCAACGTTGACCTTACCCTTCGCCATTTATCGCATTAATACAGCGTTGTACGACTTCTTCGAAAGTGCCATCTATACTCACTTGGATAACGTCAGCTTCATCAGTCGCGGGCATTTCCAGCGTGTCGAACTGACTCTTGAGTAGCTCAATCGGCATGAAGTGGGCTTTTCTGGCAAACATGCGTGTTTTGACTAATTCAAAATCTCCGTATAGATGAATGAACACCAGCTTGCTGTTGTTCTGACGGATTAAGTCACGATACTGACGACGCAGTGCAGAGCAGACAATAACCCCCTCTTCACCCTTTTGCTCAATGCTATACACAGCGTCGTTGATGCGCTCAAGCCAAGGAGCACGATCGCTATCATTGAGCGGTGAGCCAGATTTCATCTTGATAATATTGGCTCTAGGATGCAGGTCATCACCATCGATAAATTTCGTCTCTAACGCCTCAGCGACCGCGGCACCAATCGAAGATTTGCCACAACTAGAGACGCCCATGAACACATAGCTATTGCCTTTTTTTCTCTCAGTCACTTTGTTAACCTCATGCCAATTCTCGAATTTAGTCACTTCCCACTCTACCATATTACGGGTAACATGTTACCGGTAACCTACAAAAATGTGGACAACTTAACTAACAAGGAAAAGTCCTCTTATGTCTGATATGTCATTGATTCTGACAGCACTGGGTTCAATCGCCCTGCTACTGTTCTTAGTGATGAAAGTGAGATTACATGCAGTAGTATCACTGATACTGGTGTCGATCATTGCCGGCCTTTTCTCTGGTATGAACCCAGCTGATATTACCAATACGATTCAACAAGGTATGGGGGGAACACTGGGCTTTGTTGCGGTGGTGGTCGCTTTGGGAGCCATGTTTGGCCGGGTAATGGAAGAGACTGGCGCGCTAGATCAGATAGCCCATACACTGCTGAATAAATTTGGTAACGACAAAGCTCACTGGGCCATGACCTTTACAGGCTTTATCTGTGCGCTCCCCCTCTTCTTCGACGTTGCTGTGGTACTGCTGATTGGCATCGCCTTTGCCGTGGTTCGTAAAGGGGGCGGCAGCGTCGTTAAAATTGGTATTTCACTGCTCGCGGGTATTGCCACATGTCAGGCATTTCTCATCCCTGCACCGGGGCCTATTTTGGTCGCTTCCCAGCTCAATGCCGACTTTGGCTACATGATAGTCTTCGGTTTATTGGCATCGATTCCGGCGATGATTCTAGGCGGCCCACTCTTTGCCAGCCTCATCTCCCAAAAAGTCCATGTTGAGCTGCCTGCCCACGAGCAGCAGGAAAAAGGTGAACGAGAAGGTGGACCAATCCCCTCATTTGCGCTATCAATCAGTATTGTGGTGTTCCCACTGCTGCTTATCGGTTTAAAGACTGTGGTGTCACGCTTTATTGATGAAAAATCCGATCTGCATAATTGGCTCGCCTTGATAGGTCATCCATTCACCGCCATTTTGCTAGCCTGTTTAATCGCATTCTATGTACTGGGCGTGAGACGCAATATTCCCAATGAGCGCATCATGGAAATCTGTAGCAGTGCGTTACAACCTGCTGGGATCATTATTCTCGTCACCGGTGCTGGCGGCGTGTTCAAGCAAGTGCTGATTGACTCGGGTGTCGGCGATGCATTAGGCAATATGTTGGCAGGTTCGGGATTACCGATTGTAATACTGGCATTTATTTTGTCGGCTTCGGTGCGCGTGATCCAAGGGTCGGCAACCGTGGCCATGTTAACGGCTTGCGGCCTTATCATCCCAATACTTGAACCACTAAACTTAGATGGTGCTCAATTGGCGGCAATTACGATTGCCATTGGCGGTGGTTCGATTGTGCTCTCACACGTCAATGACTCAGGCTTCTGGCTCGCTAACCGTTTTCTTGGATTGTCAGAAAAACAAACACTGCAAACTTGGACTGTAATGGAGACCATTATCGGTACGACGGGCGGCATAGTCGCAGTCATCATCTCTGCGTTTCTCTAACGATAACCTGTGATGACAAACATAAGTCGTTAAGCGAAAGAACGAGGGGAAGTCTACAGTGTTTCCCCTAAATCAATACGATAGCCCAGGTCGATAACCGATTCTGCTATCTCTTTGCCATTTAGCCTGTCTAATAGCTCAGTGGCAGCAATTCGACCTATCTCTTTTCTCGGCGTAATAATGCTCGCCAATTTTGGCGTCATAGATTGGCCAATATCATGGCCATGAAACCCTGCAACGCCAATTTGTTCAGGGATCTTGATGCCTTGTCTTTGACACTCAAATATCACCCCCGCAGCCAAATCATCGTTGGTGCAAAAAAAGCTATCCACATAGGGATATTTCGCTAATGTTTGTTGCAATAACGACGCCCCCAAGGAAAACGACGAGGCCTCATTTGTGGTCATCGCCAAAGGTGTAAGCTGAGCCTCCTGCATCGCTAACTCGTAGCCTCGCATCTTAAGCTGAGTACGAATATCCATGCGCGCGCCTAGGTAGGCAATGTGGCGATAGCCTTGTGCAATCATGGCCTTAACCATTTCGCATGCGGCCGCAGTGTTATCGAAACCCACACACTGTTGAATCGAAGGCGACACGCTATCCATCATTTCGATGACCGGAATGCCCGCCGTTTCAATCATTCGCACGGTACGCGGCGTGTGGTAACTTTCGGACAAGAGTAAGCCATCAATATTGTAAGAGAGCAGTGATGCCACCCGCTCTTCTTCTAATTCGGCCTGATACCCGTAGTGAGCCAGCATGGTTTGATAACCGCGTTTGCCGGTCACATTCTCGATACCGCGCAGCACTTCAGCAAATACTTGGTTGGTTAACGAAGGCACTAACACGCCAATGGCGCGACTAGTTGCTTGCGCTAAAATTTCCGGCGCGCGATTAGGAATATAACCTAAGGTTTCTAGTGCGACAGCAATCTTCTCTTGAGTGCTTTGCGCCACCCTTGTTGGATTTTTTAAATAGCGACTCACCGTCATTTTGGTGACCCCAACTTGATCGGCAACGTCTTGAAGACTGGGTCTACGCTTTTTATTCATAATATCTAATGTTAGTTAACGAACAGCGGATATGGGTGAGATGTATAGCTAAAATATCGAATATAAACAAATAGTAGACATAAACATCAGACAGGGATCTTATAATAGTTCGCCCAGCGATACCAGTTGAGGACTATTTTAGCGGAATGACCATGCTAGCTAGGCCGCTCCAAACCATATCTGGAGCAGCCTTTAAACATTATTTGTGATGGCGAAAAGTGATTACTTGGCCTGTTGGCGACCTTGAGATGGCTTACCTGCTGGTTTACCACCACTCTTTGATGGACTTCCACCTTTAGCCTGAGAACCGCTTTTAGCTTGAGAGCCACTTGCCTTAAAACCAGACTGGCCGAAGGGCGCTTTTGCTCCCGGACGGCTCGAATGGGCTCCGCTGGGTTTAGAGCCAGTTGGTTTAGATCCCGTTGGCTTAGCGCCATTCGCTGCGGGTTTTCCGCCTTTAGCGGCTGGTTTTGACTCAGCACCAGCCTGAGCTTGCGCGCCGCCTTTAGCTGCACTTTTAGATTTACCGTCGCCCTTGCGGTCATCAAACTGATTGCCCGAGAAGCGAGTAAAGGCTTTTTGGCCTTGGTTGGCATCTTTCATCCACTTAGGTCCGCGCTCATTTCGACCTTCTGGCGGCACTAACTGATGCGGACTATTACCGATCAAGTCTTCACGCCCCATGGCGGTTAAGCCTTCACGGATCAATGGCCAACCCGCAGGATCGTGATAACGCAGCAATGCTTTGTGCAAGCGACGTTGGCGCCCTTTCTTCGGCACAGATACCACTTCGCTGGTGTGCTTGACGTTTTTCAGCGAGTTTAACTCGGTATGATAAATCGTGGTCGCATTCGCCATCGGTGACGGATAAAAGTTCTGTACTTGGTCGAGCTTGAACTTACGCTCCTTCAACCACAGCGCTAAGTTCACCATGTCTTCGTCGGTCGTGCCTGGATGCGCCGAAATAAAGTAAGGGATCAGGAACTGCTCTTTACCCGCTTCCTTAGAAAACTTGTCGAACAATTCTTTAAACTTATCGTAGGCGCCCATGCCGGGCTTCATCATCTTGCTGAGCGGACCTTCTTCGGTATGCTCAGGGGCGATTTTTAAGTAGCCGCCCACATGGTGCTGCACTAACTCTTTAACGTAAGCCGGATCTTCGATCGCCAAGTCGTAACGCACGCCAGAGGCAATCAATACTTTCTTGATGCCAGGGACGGCACGCGCCGCGCGGTACAGGTCGATAGTGTGTTTATGATCTGTGCCTAAGTGGCCGCAAATCGATGGGAACACACAGGATAAACGCCGACAGGTTTTTTCGGCCTTTTCGCTAGTACAACCTAAACGATACATGTTGGCGGTTGGGCCACCTAAATCGGAAATCACCCCAGTAAAGCCAGGCACTTTTTCCTGAATATCTTTGATTTCTTTAACAATCGACTCTTGTGAGCGACTCTGAATGATTCGACCTTCATGCTCGGTAATCGAGCAGAAAGAACAGCCACCAAAGCAACCACGCATGATGTTGATAGACGTCTTGATCATGTCATAGGCAGGAATTTTTTCCTTGCCGTAAATCGGATGAGGAATACGCTGGTAAGGTAAATCGAATACGGCATCCATCTCATCGGTATTGAGCGGCCATGCGGGCGGATTCACCCAAACGGCGCGGTCGCCATGGGGTTGAAATAACGCGCGGGCACAACCTGGGTTTTGCTCTTGGTGTAAAATCCGTGAAGCATGGGCATATAAGTATTTGTCTTCAGAGACTTTTTCAAACGCTGGCAGCAGCACATAGGTTTTATCCCATGGCTTAGGTTTAGGCGGCTGAACGCTAATTGGCTTAGGGGCTTCGTTATCGAATATCTTCACATCCGACGGGCCGGACAAGTTAGCACAACCCACATCATCGGCGCCGTAAGGATTCGGCAACGGCTCTATCTTGTGCAGTTGGTCAATCTTGCGCGAGTCCATACCACGCCATTCGGGCAGCGGCTCTTTACGGATAACGGCTGTGCCACGCACATCATGCAACGAGCTTATTGGTTCACCGGCAGCTAAGCGGCGTGCCACTTCGACTAAAGGACGCTCGGCATTGCCGTACATCAGAATGTCGGCCTTAGCATCGAAAATCACACTACGGCGTACTTTGTCCGACCAATAATCGTAATGGGCGATGCGGCGCAAACTGGCTTCGATACCACCAATAATCACAGGCACATCTTTAAAGGCTTCTTTACAACGCTGGGTGTACACAGTCACGGCGCGATCTGGGCGCTTGCCGCCAATATCACCCGCGGTATAAGCATCGTCAGAACGTAAACGACGATCTGCGGTGTAACGGTTAATCATCGAATCCATGTTGCCGGCGGTGACGCCAAAAAACAGATTCGGGCGGCCCAATTGCATAAAGGCTTCTTTGCTCGACCAATCTGGCTGGGAAATAATCCCAACTCGGTAACCTTGAGCCTCTAACATACGGCCGATCACCGCCATGCCAAAGCTTGGGTGATCCACATAAGCGTCGCCTGTGACTATGATGATGTCACAGCTATCCCAACCAAGCTTATCCATCTCCTTGCGAGACATAGGTAAGAAAGGCGCAGTGCTGTCGCCCGTGGCCCAATACTTGGGATGACTAAAGAGTGTGGATTCAACTTGCATGGATTGTGACCCGAAAACGTAATGTCAAATAAAGGCGCCACGAAAATAAGTTACGCCAATTTAGGGACGCGGAGTATAGCAGGGAATGGAGGATAGATGCGATTAAAAAAACACCAATCGAGGCATTTTCAGGGGTATTTGAGCCAGAAGCGTAATACCCCTAAATCCGCTATGGATATGGCTTAGGGCGGAATTGACCGCCCAAACCTGCGAGCCTAGAGACCCTTTCCTAAACCTTGAGCAAAATGCAGCAAATTCACCAACGCCAAACTGATAATCACTAGCCAAGTGAGCAATACGCCCCAAAAACGACCAAAATGGTAACCACCTTGGCCTTGAGTTAAGCCAATAGCATGGAGTAAGCGCGCCACTATCCACACAGTCCCAAAACAGTGTAAATAAAATGCAGGCAAGCCACCCGCTTCGGCCACCAGCATTAAAATCAATACGATAGGCGCATTTTCGATCAGGTTAACATGCACTCGATTAGCCAAAGCTAAGGCGCTGTTACCACCATCCCCTAGGCCGATTTTCTGACCTCGCCTTAATTTCACTACTCGATAAGCCAAAGCGACAATTAATAGCCCTGTGAGGCTAGCGTAAAGACCCGTTACCATCAAAGACATGCCTATTTCCCCTTATCAAAAAGCTGACTATAGCCCGAGCTGCAAAAAATCAGCAATTTATTTGTATTAAGGTTAAAAGCCATTAACCTTTTATAGACAAGATAGGTTAATATGCGCGCGTCATTCCCTACAACTTTTTATACAGTGAATACCCCGATTGGATAACGACGAGTTTATCGAAAAACGCAGATTTATCATAAAGCTAGGCAAAGCCTTGCATAAGTTTGGCACACCCGCTTATCGTCTAGAAACCCACTTACAAACCGTTGCACGCACCTTAGGTATCGAAGGCTATTTCCTTATATCTCCAACGTCGATGACCTTCGTTTTGCAACATGATACCGATCAAGAATATAACCATGCCGCTCGCGTTAAGCCCGGTGAACTCGATTTGGGCTCACTCGCCCGCACCGATGAATTGGTCGATGAGTTAACCTCAGGTAAACGCACTTTGGCCGAGGCCTTAGATCGCTTAGAAGAAATTGCCAATAAACCCAATCCTTATGGCCCTGTATTAACTTGCTTTTCTTTTGGAACTTCTGCCGCCGCTTTCGCTATGCTGATGGGCACGGGTTGGAACGATGTATTTTGGTCAGGATTATTAGGCTTATTCGTCTATGGCTTGGTATACCGTGCCGAACGCTCGGCCCGCATGGCCGAAGTGCTCGAACCCTTCGCCACTATCCTTTGCGCCATCGCAGCCTGTGGCATAGCGCGTATCGATCCAAATATTAATATCCCAGTAGTGATCCTCTCCTCCATTATTATTTTTATTCCCGGCTTAGCCTTAACCTTAGGTTTAGCCGAACTCGCCGCACGGGATTTAATTTCTGGCACGGCGCGCATCATGGATGCGAGCATGCAATTATTTAAGCTGTACTTTGGCGCAGTGCTCGGCATGGCAATCGGTAAAGCTATGTTCGGCGAAGCGATTCATATTGAACCAGAGGGTTTACCTCGCTGGGCAATTTGGTCGGCAGTTCCGATTCTATCTATGGCGCTGGTTTTTATCTTTAAAGCACGGATGCAAGATTCGCCTTGGGGCGTATTGGCTGGGATAGTGGCGTTTTTCTCAGCCATGCTCGGCGGACATTATTTTGGTGATTCGGTGGGGATCTTCTTTGGTGCCTTGGCAGTAGGAATTTATTCTAACCTCTTCGCCCGCTGGATGAAGGCGCCTGCCTCCATCGCCTTGTTGCAGGGAATAGTGATCTTAGTCCCTGGCAGTAAAACCTATATCGGACTCAATGCACTGATCTCAGGTGAGACCATGCTCAATCAGTCGCACATAGGCTCGCAAATCTTTTTGATTTTTATGTCGCTAATTGCGGGGCTCATCTTTGCTAACGTCGCAGTCCCACCTAGGCGTACACTGTAACAATCGCTAATCCGGCTGGAGCCCGCGCCCAGCCGCCACCTCAAGATAATCTTAAGCTAACCTTAAGTAAAATAAGAAACTTATTAAAATGTTTCCTTGACTAACACTCGTTTTCCATGTGTTATTAAATTGTGAATTGCAACGTGAAATTGTTTTCGCTGCAGTCGTCGATTTCATGGGAGTGGCCTTTTATGCAGAAATTTTTTCAGTATGCATGCATCCTATCTTGTTGTGTTGGCAACCTAATCAGAGTTGCCCAAGCAGAAGAGGCTAAGCTCGCCGATCCCGCAAACCAAGATCAAACAAAACAAAAAGTCAGCAAGATTGTGGTGGTCAACAACCCCATTTTTGATGAGTCAGATCCCGATGCTTTTTTCATTCACCGCTGGGCTAACGCCCTGCATATCAATACCAAAGAATATGTGGTTCTCGATAATCTAACCTTCAGCGAAAATGATACTGTTACACAAAAAGATCTCGACGAATCCCAACGACTTTTACGGGCAATGCCTTACATTCGCGATGCGAAAATTTATATCGCCGAGAAAGATCCCCAAGCCGATGTCGATCCATCCGTTGAGTCCGTGGTGGTGGAGACCTGGGATAATTGGTCATTATTACCAACAGCGAGTTTGAGTAGTTCAGGTGGCGACACCCGTTACTCCTTCGGGCTCAAAGAAGACAACTTGCTTGGAACGGGGATCCGCACTCGACTTAAATATCAATCCAATGAGTCCCGGAATGGCTATAAATTTGCTTTTGAAGCGCCGCTCAGCATTATTGAGCACGGCACAGTTGCCGCTGAGTTCTACGACAATAGCGACGGTCAAGCTAAACACGTTTATGTGAGTAAACCCTTCTATTCCCTCAATACGAGTACCATGTATTCGGCGGAGTTTTTAGACGATAACCGTACAGATACCCTCAGACAAAATGGGCAAGAGGTGAATGAGTTCACACACACAGTCGACTATCTCAATCTGCAATACGGCTGGTTAATTAATAAAAACAGTCAGCATCTTTCTCGCTTTATTACTGGTGTCACCCAAGACAAGCACGAGTTTGCCCATTCTGAGCGCTATCCTACGTCCATGCTCCCTCAAGACAGGGACTTTATGTACCCTTGGGTCGCCTACGAGTTTATCGAAGATGATTTCCACGTACTGAATAATGTTCACCTGATCACCAACAATGAAGACTTTAACTTAGGTTGGCATCACTATGTACAATTCGGCATAGAAACCAATGATATAGGTGATAACAATCCCTTAGGCTACCACGTTAACTGGCAAAGCACTGGCGGGTATAAGTTTAACGATCAACTGTGGCTGTTAGAAATGGGTGGAACAAGCACTATCGGTACCACCCAAAAAGATACTTATAAGGTCGATGTTCAAGCCGAATACTTCTATCAAATCCATCCTAAGTGGACGGCTTATGGTAAAGCTTGGGCTAGCCTTTCACAGAACACTTATCTGGATCTAACAAAAGGATTAGGGGATGAAACTGGCGTGCGCGGTTATCCAAACGAATACCAACAAGGGGATAATCAGTGGTTACTGACCGCCGAGATACGCAACTACCCCAATATCAACTTATACCAACTGGCTGAATTAGGCTGGGCAGTCTTTGCCGATCTGGGTCAAGCCTCCGGCGGCCAACTCGCCGAGAATAACGAAGTCAGCGGTCCACTGGGTAGCATAGGCATAGGCGCGCGGATTTATTCCTCTCGATCCAGCTATGGCAACGTAGCCCATATCGATTTTTCACTCCCTTATACGGGCGGCGAGTCAGTAAACAGCTGGGAATGGCGATTCCTAGTGAAAAGCAGTTTTTAAACCTAAGGTACATAATAATCGTATGAACTATGTACTTTTTAAGACAATCTTTGGCGCCTTGTGGCCTAAAATAATCCTGACGCTATCTGCCTGACCTCCTGTTCAACCCTCTGTACCAAAAGAGCATCAGCCAATATAGGTGAGCCATAATTAAAGGGCGGTTTAGGATCATATTCAAACAATAACTGCAGTGTTTTAGCCTGTTGTTCACCCTCTATATTGGCAATGAGTGCCAAAGCAAAATCGAGCCCTGCAGTAATACCGCCGCCACTGATCCGATTACGGTCAATCACAATACGTTTATTTTCAAAAGTAATTTGAGGATATTGTGCCAATACTGAAGCATAAGCCCAGTGAGTGGTCGTGCGATAACCATTAAGTAAACCTGTTGCCGCAAGAATCAAGGCTCCAGTGCATACAGATGTAATGTATTGCGCTTGCTCCCCCTTGCGTTTTAAGAAAGAAATGACTTGCTCATCCTGTATTTGCGCCAAAGGATTTGCGCTCCCAGGCACTAACAGGATATCTATCGGTGGACAATTATCGAAATCGTAATTAGGTTGTAAGTTAACGCCCGCATCACAGGGTAATAGCATGCAGGTTTTCGCAAAAGTGAAGGTTTCAAAAGATGGTACAAAGGCTAAAAACTGTAGTGGCCCATAGGCATCGAGCATCGTCATGCCGGGATAAAGAAAAATACCTACTCTTAATTTGTGTTTGATTGGATGATTTGGTTTATCACTTTGAGCCGCTTCAATATTTTCACTCATCACAGATTCTCCATCGGTAGTAACAATTTCATATTTCAGGTAACACTGTCGTTGCAGTTAACCCTATGACCGTCACTATAAAGCCCATTATTCCTAACCATCAGGCACAAACTCGCCCGCATGTTTCAAATGGTACACCTGAGCCTATCTGTTCCACTTAAGTAAAAATCACAACACAGGAGCCATTGAGGCTAAGGTATAATCAAACGCCTGAATTGAATTTGGAGCAAAATCCAGTATGCACACCAAGCCCCACATGCGCATAGAACAAAGCCCGCGAGCGATGCTCAAGGTTCTCCACGTTTTCAAGGAAATGCTTAAACAACAAGATTATCGTGATATTGCAGTGGCAGATATTGCGCACAAAGCCGATGTCGGGCGCACGACGTTTTATCGCTACTTCAAACGCAAGTTGGATATTCTTATTGCACTACATCAAAATATTTTTGAAGATATATTCGCAGATCTACGGTCAACCGAAGACTGGCTTTCAACCAACACACCACCCTCATTGGAAAAACTGCTTATTACTTTTAGCCGAAACAGCATGTTTCGCCGTTCCATGTCATTTAGACTAGGTAGCGACCTCGATGCTGCAACTAAACAATTACAAACTAAACTTGTGCAACATATCGAAAATAAATTGATCAACACCTTCAACACTGACGAATTTATTATTCCAAGCTACACATTAGCCCATAGCATAGCAGCTCTTTATTTAAGCCAAATTCAACAACTTATCGCCAGTCCCACACCTTGTCCTACACAACAAGCAAAATACTTACACTTACTGACTCGAGGCATAATTGTAGCGGCATTGACGACAACTAATAGCAGCGAAACCCATACCTGCACCAATGGAAATCATTAAGGTAAAAATCACAGCATTTACATCATTCTCAAGCGATGAGTTTGGTAATCCAACGCAAGCCAAAAGTGCTACGCAGTAGTTTTACAGTGCTGTTGTGGCGCATTTGAAACAGACAGCCAAGGCTAAAACTGACGATTAAACCTGGCGTCGATCCTATAAAATCACGACTGCTTTGCGCTAATTGTCGTTTCCTCATCAGTAACAAATCATGCTGCAACTGGCCTTGTTCCGTCAGCACAGTCAGCTTCAACTGCTGTTTTTTAAGTAACTGTTGAATTAGCATACTCGCACCTCCTATTTTTGATGTTCCGACTCTCGAGTCGAGAGCAAAAGCTGTAATTGCTGCCAAGTCTTCGAAAAGCCAGTTTGTGACAGCACATAGTCAAGACTACGCCAACACCAAAGCAATAAAACAAACTGTAGCACCACCAAAGCGCTCACTGTGGCCAATAACGAACCGCTCAATTGAAACAGCATATAGCCCAACAGCAATAAAATACTGCCCCAGAATAACGTAATGCCAGTACCAAAACAGACGACTAAAGCCGCAGCGATAATCAGGCTACGCCCTGTTAACCGCCATTCTGCCGTTGCTATTTTCCCGGCCAACTTCAACTGCTCGAGATAGGCTTGCTTCACTGAACTACTAAGAACAGCTATTTCAGCCAGTTGATCCATTGCCTGATCAATAACTTTATGCTGGGCAGCAGCTGATGCTGTCTGCCCAGTTTTGGCGGTTTGCGCACTATGCTGGACGGGCCTTTGTTCTGGCGCCTCTGACCTTGCACGGTTTTGCATAAATCCACCTTAGCGACGGCGCAATAAAGCCGTTAATACCACACCAGCGGCAAAGGCAATCCCAGCTGTAGCCAATGGATTTTGCGCTGCCAACTCACGGGTTTTGCTATAAGAACTTTGCAGTTGTAATTTGATTTCCTCCTGCTTTAGCGCCAGAGTTTCCTGTGAGCTAGCTGCCGTTTTACGCAAAGTGTCTTCTGCAACTGCGGCTTTCTCTGCTACTACATCAACAGCATGGTGCGTCACTTCAGTTGCTTTCGCTGTTGTGGGTGAATTTAAAGCACCGCTATCTTTACTGTTAGTTTGTTCTGCTACGCTTTTTGAACTGGCCATAGAAAGCCTCCTTGGTGAACACTGTGCAATGCAACCAGATGCTGCACTTTGCGTACAAACCAATGCAATGGCTATACCAAACAATATAAACGCATAAAAACAAAAGCTTAGAACTAAATTATTCCTATTGACTCTCCCAGTTAACGGTAGATGTTACCTGCATTGAGTAATTTTTACCTACAACGAAGAAAGACTAGAAATGGCTGTAATGGCGGCTAAACTGAAAGCTAAATAAGCGATAGACTGAAGGGACGGGAGAACGAGATAACTCTGATTTTTTAATGAGTTAATCAAATAAAATTTATCATTACCGTATAAATTAAAAAACAAAAAGCCCGTTTGTCGTAATGACAAACGGGCTTTTTGTTGAATGAGGTGAGTTGGCCGATAAGCCGGGTCCTGTCTTGGACAGTCATTCATCTAGGCCTGCAATCGCTCACAGGCTCAAGCGACCTACCCGGTTCCAACGCGAGCCACGCCATACGGAACCCTATTTGGTCTTGCTCCGGGTGGAGTTTACCTTGCTACGAACTATTGCTAGCCGCACGGTGCGCTCTTACCGCACCCTTTCACCCTTACCGACCTGATAAATCAGGCAGGCGGTCTACTCTCTGTTGCACTTGTCGTCGGTTCGCACCGCCCAGGCGTTACCTGGCACCCCGCTCTTTGGAGCCCGGACTTTCCTCCCCGTTCTTGCGAACGCGGCGACTGTCTGGCCAACTCGGCGCGGATTATAGCCTAAGCCACCCTGATGCACCACAGATAATCCGCTCGTAACCGTTTTAGCGCTTATAAATCAGACTCTAGGCCGTATTTGTACAGAGCGTTCTTTTTAAGTCCATGAATTTGCGCGGCAATTGCTGCGGCTTTCTTCAATGGCAATTCCTCACATAAGAGTTTGAGCGTATTAATGGCGACGGTGGGAATTGCTTCGTCATCACTCAAATGGTAGCCATGCACCATAAGCACGATTTCACCCTTCTGCTGATTCAGGTCAGTACTTACGGTGGCAAGCACCTCTGAGACAGGACCAGATAAAAAAGTTTCGAAGGTTTTGGTTACTTCACGCGCCATGACGACATGGCGTTCGCCACCAAGCACTTCAACCATAGTCGTTAGACTGTGCTCGATGCGGTGTGGTGATTCATAAAATATCAGCGTGCGCGGATCTTCTTTCAGTGCCAATAACTTATCAGCGCGGGCTTTTTCTTTAGACGGCAGAAAACCTTCGAAAGAAAAACGGTCCGATGGCAAACCCGAGGCGCTCAGAGCGGTAATTGCCGCGCAAGGGCCGGGTAAGGGGATCACATTAAACCCAGATTGGCGCACATGGGAAACCAAGTGATAACCCGGATCGGAAATCAACGGGGTACCCGCATCTGAAATTAATGCAATCGACAGTCCAGCTGCAAGCTGATCGACAATCCACTGGGCACGAGCACGCTCGTTATGGTCATGCAGCGCCGTAGTTTTTGTAGTAATACCAAAGTGGCTCAATAACTTACCGCTGTGGCGAGTATCTTCACAGGCGATCAATGAAACCTGATTCAGCACCTCTATTGCCCGTGAGCTCATATCGCCCAAATTACCTATGGGAGTAGGAACTATGTAGAGTGCGACGCTTTGGTCCATATATACCTCTGTAATGACAGTGCCAAGACTTTCGTCAAGCGCGAGAGAAGGTTAAACTAGAGGCTGCATCTTACCAGAGTGAAGCCCAGTGTTAAAAAGCCTGAATACAACTAAGTTCGTTTCCGTGGCCATTTTATCGGTAATCTTGGCGGGTTGTGGCACTTCAACGCCCACCTCGACCGGAACTGCACCCACAGTGGCCACCTCTTTAGCATCCGCACCTTTGTCGGCCAATGTGTATTTGGCACAAGCCGCCAATAGCAAAGATCCGCAGCAGCGCGATACTAATCTGCTGCTCGCAGCCCATGCCTACATCAATGCCAACGACTACGCAGCAGCGCAGAAGCTACTAAAATCAATACAGCCAAGCTTGAATCAGAGCCCAACATTTCTGGCCGAACATAAATACTTGACCGCGCGCGTGCTTGAACATACGTCCACCTATAGTGATGCACTTAAAGTTCTGAATTATCCAAGCAATTGGAGTTTGCCAAGCTGGCAGATGACGGCTTATCACCAATTCAAGGCGCATTTATATCAATTGAATAAACAGCCTATTGAGCAAGTGCGTGAACTGAGTTTACTGACGACTTACTTGCCCCCCGCCCAAGCCAACGAGGTGAATAACGCGATTTGGCAAGTACTGCAGCCAATGCACGAACAAACCTTAAAAGCCTTTACCCAAGATGCTAAGACTCCTGTGTTTACGGGTTGGTTACAACTGGCTTATATCGCGAAGCATTATGCTGTCGATCCGACACAGTTAGTACGCTACTTAGGCGAATGGCAGAAACAAAATCCTTATCATCCTGCAGCGGCTAAGCTGCCCGCCGATCTTGACAGAGCCTTAAACGCTAAGCCATTTACGCCAAAAAACATTGCTGTGCTGTTGCCGCTGACAGGCCCAAGAGCTAACGCTGCCAATGCAATTCGCCAAGGCATATTAGCCAGTTACATGGCCAAGCAAAATGACCAAGTCGCAGTCAACTTTTATGACACGGCAAACGATGCTGCCAGCGCTTACCAACAGGCGCTAACTGCGGGAGCCGAATTTATTATTGGCCCATTACTGCCAACTGAAATTGAACAACTGCAAGTGATCAATGCGGCAAACACTACCGCCACTAATGCGGTGGCTAATACTGCCAACCCAGACAAAACGGCCAATACAGCAACAGCACCTGCTGCGCCTGTACCACAACTATTTTTAAATCAGGTTGATAAGTTCACACCCGATCCGAATAAGTTCTACTTTGCATTATCTCCTGCACAAGAGGCGGCCGATGCGGCGGAGCATTTATATCAAGATGGCGTAACTATGCCGTTACTGCTCGCCAGTAACGATGCCCTTGGCAAACGCATGGCCGAAAGCTTTATTCAAGCATGGAAAAAGAAGAGCGATAACCCTGTCGAAGTTCACTACTTCGATGGCGGTGATAAAATGCGCACCACAGTACAAGATGCCCTTGGTGTGCGCGATAGCCAAGAGCGGATCGCCCGTATTAAAGAGCTTTTAGGCAATTCAGTACAAGCCGACTTCCGCTCGCGCCAAGATATTGATGCCATTTATATGATTTCAACGCCACAGGATCTAACCCTGCTCAAGGCCTTTATCGACGTAAATTTTAGCGTTTTCACACAACCTGTGCCTTTATATACCTCAAGCCGCAGCCGAGTTGAAAATGAAAGCACACAAACGGCGCAGGATTTAAATAACCTGACCCTAAGCGACGCACCTTGGCTAATGCAAAACGGCGAAGAAAATCTGATGGTCAACACACTATTTTCGGGCTGGAATAACAGTCAGAAACGTTTGTTTGTTATGGGTTATGATGCAATGGATTTGATCGGCCGTTTAGCGCAAATGCGCTCATTCACAGGTTATCAATTCAATGGTCGCAGTGGTGCTTTATCTGTCAGTCCAGATGGAATAGTCAACCGCCAATTAAGCTGGGGACGTTATGAAAGAGGTAGCTTCCGCCAGTTATGACACTCGGACAGCAGGCAGAATCGCACGCCCAACGTTACCTTGAACAACAAGGATTAACTTTTGTCGAACGTAATGTCCGCTATCCGTTTGGGGAAATTGATTTAATCATGCGCCATAAAAACCATTGGGTATTTGTCGAAGTGAAGTATCGTTCGGCAAATCAATATGGCGGCGCATTACAGGCCCTAAGCAGCGCGCAGATTTCGCGAATTCGCAAAGCGGCTAGCCACTATTTACAACTCAATAGACTCGATGTGCCCTGTCGTTTCGATGTCATCGCCATGGAAGCCGATCAAATTCATTGGCTAGTCGATGCCTTTTAAGTGCCAATAGTGAAAGAGTGACTACACAAATTATTTTAACGTCTGTGCCTCAACACGCTTGTGGAAATATGGCATGATAGCAACACTTTATCCTGAAAGGATTTATCCATGTTAGAACGCATTAAAGACAGCTTTACTGAATCTATCCAGACAAAAATCGATGCAGCCGAAGCACTGCCAGAATCCATCGCCAAAGCGGCCGAGATGATGGTGCACTGTCTTTTGGGTGGCAATAAAATCCTTGCTTGCGGTAACGGCGGCAGTGCTGGTGATGCGCAACATTTCTCAGCAGAACTACTAAACCGCTACGAGATTGAGCGTCCACCCTTACCAGCCATCGCTCTGTCTACCGATACTTCAACCATCACAGCTATCGCCAACGACTATAGCTATGATGAGATTTTCTCAAAACAGATTTTTGCCTTAGGTCAACCGGGCGACATTCTGCTAGCAATCTCGACCAGCGGTAACTCAGGTAACGTGATTAAAGCCATTGAAGCCGCATTAAGCCGCGACATGACTATCGTAGCGCTAACAGGTAAAGATGGCGGTGCTATGGCTGGCCTACTGAGCGTGAACGATGTGGAAATCCGCGTACCTTCAAATGTCACTGCACGTATCCAAGAAGTGCACCTACTGGTGATCCATTGCCTGTGTGACAATATTGACCGCACCCTCTTCCCACAGGACGAGCAGCAATGAGACACGCTGCCCCGCTGTTAATGGTTTGCTTGCTGCTTCAAGGCTGCGCCGGTGCCGTTATGGTGGGCGCAGTCAGTGGCGCTATGATGGCCAACGACGAACGTACTGTTAAGACTCAGCTTGATGATACCAATACTGATTTTAAGATCACCAGCGCACTGCTAGAGCAAGAAGATCTTAAAAAACAAACGAATATCACAGGTGTATCCGTCAATGGCAATGTACTTATGATAGGCCAAGCCCCTAACTCTACGTTAAGGGATAAAGCCATCAAGGTCGTACAAGATCTTAAGCTCGGCGGCAAAATACATAATCAAATCCGCATTGGCAATCCAACCTCTTTCACCACCCGCAGCAATGACACTTGGGTTACAACCAAAGTGAAGGGCCGCATGCTGAACGAAAAAGATTTGGATGTGACTCGCATTAAAGTCATCACTGAAAATGGTGAAGTCTTCCTGCTGGGAGTTATTCATCGCTCACAAGCAGACTTAGCTGTTGATATCGCCCGTAATACTGCTGGCGTGCGTAAAGTGGTGAAAGTATTTGAGTATGCTAAGTAATTTTGCAGTTTACCTATTTAAAACTTGAGCCTAAGTGGTGAGCTAACTCGCCCACTTAGGCTTTAACCCTTGCTGTTATTTTCCCGTGAGTGTATCCGCTATCTTAGGTGCCGATTTTGATAGGAGCGATCCTAGCCAAGGTAAAAACAACGAAGGCAATACGATTAAGGCGGCACCGAGCCAACTTAAGTTATCCAACCATTCATCGAACAACAACCAGCCTAAAAAGACAATAAACAACAAGCCTGTGTATTCCGCAATCGCGATATCACTCGCCTGTGCCTTGCGGTAAGCCAGCACACAAAACCAGTGATAAACCAATAAAAATGCGTTGCTCAGCAAGGCCACGCCCACCAGCTCCCAACTCAAACCCTCAATCCCCTGAAACGCTGCAATCACTAACGTTGCCGGAATACCCAGCAAGTTATATAGCATTAGCGTTAGCACGGGATGCTCAGCATGGGGTACTTTTTTAAGTGCTAACTGATTCACTGCAAAAGTAAAAGCAGAAAACAGTACAGCAATGCCGTACCAGTTCATTTCGCTCGGCCGCAGGATAATCAAGATGCCGACAAAACCTAAGCCAGTACAGATTGTCTGAGCAGCGGTGATCCTCTCGCTCAAGAAGAAATACCCCATCAAAATAATCATTAGCGGTGCGGAGTAAAACAATGAGCTAACTGTCGCGAGCGGCAATGCCATTAAGCCAATAATTAAAAAAAGCGCGCCAACTGAGCCTATGTTGGCACGCCAAAGGTGAACTGAGATATGTGTCGTCATCGGACGCTGCGAATACAGCCACACTGGCAACAACATAAATACTGAAGAGATTTGCCTGACAAGGAGGAAAGTCGAGGCACTCGCATCGTCCGGTAACCACTTGATCGATACATCATAGAAGGCACTGAATAGGTTACCTACTATCAATAAAATCAAACCAATAACTACTGGGCGTTGCATTTTTTAACATCCATAAATCTCAATGGCGGCATGATAATCCTCGCAAAACTTAAGCTGAAATGATGCTTTCTCATGCTAGATGAATTAAATTCATACTAAAGCCTTTAGATATTGAAAATCATGAGAAAGCTCCCGCCATTACGCGCTCTACAAGTGTTTGAAGCTGCCGCCAGACAGCAGCATTTTTCTAAGGCCGCCGATGAACTGTGCATCACCCAAAGTGCAGTGTCGCACCAAGTGCGAGTATTAGAAGAGTATTTTGGCGAGCAACTGTTCGACCGTCAGGGGCGTAAACTGCAGTTAACGCCTAAGGGGCACGGACTATTTTTAGAGTTAGAGAGGATATTCAACGAGTTAAGCGACCTCAACTTAAAAGTACGCGATACGCCAAATCAACAGCTCTGCCTAGCCGTTTACAGCTCATTTTCAGTAAAATGGTTGATCCCAAGACTCGCCGATTTTCGCCGCCAATATCCGAGCGTGAAAATCCGCCTCGAGATGATCACCCAAGATCCTGATCTAAGCACCAGCACCGCGGATATCTTCATCGCTGGTAAGCTAAATCAACGTGGCTATTGGCAACAGTTACTGCACAAAGAGCGTTTAATTCCTGTATGCAGCCCCAGTTTTTACCTTAAATGGCGCGACATAAGCCTGAGTAATTTCCAGCAACAAGCTCTGCTGGTGGTTGATGAAGGGCCATTAGGGCTTGACTGGCACAAGTGGTCATCGGCGCACCAAATACCACTCGATAACGAACAACAGCATGTGTTTAGTCATATTGTGATGGCGATTGAAGCGGCGATTGCTGGCCAAGGCTTAGCCCTAGCGCCGGACTTTATGGTGGCTGGCGATATCACCACGGGGCGTTTAGTCGCCTTGAATCTTCCCGATGTGCATACCGGATTTGAATTTACCTTCTTTTGTAAGCAACGCCGTTTATCAGAACCAGCGATTGCCGCTTTCTCATCTTGGCTAAAATCACAGGCTTAGGATGAATTTACAGGCACAAAAAAGCCGACGCGAACGTCGGCTTAATTTATCGATCGATTGATTACACTAACAAACCAATCTTCTCATACACTTTCTTCAGGGTCACTTCGGCGCGCGCCTGCGCACTCTGTGCACCAGCTTTCATCACTTGGTCTAAGTAAGCGCGATCGCTACGAATCGCGCGGTAACGCTCTTGTAGTGGCTCTAACATGCTCACAACCGCTTCACCTGCTGCACCTTTCAAATGGCCATACATCTTGCCTTCAAACTCGGCTTCTAGGCTCGCAATGCTTTGCCCTGTCACACCCGACATGAGACTCAGCAGGTTAGAAACACCCGGTTTATTATCCACATCAAAACGCACGACTGGCGGCTCATCACTGTCTGTCATGGCTTTTTTCAGCTTCTTCAGCACTGATTTCGGATCTTCTAGCAGGCCGATAACGTTATTACGATTATCGTCTGACTTAGACATCTTCTTTAGCGGCTCCTGCAGTGACATAACTTTAGCGCCAAGCTCAGGAATAAACGGCTCAGGAATGGTGAAAGTATCACCATAGGCATTGTTAAAACGAGTAGCGATATCACGCGTTAACTCAAGGTGTTGCTTCTGATCTTGGCCAACAGGGATTTCGTTCGCTTGATAAATCAGAATATCCGCCGCCATCAACACTGGGTAGCCAAATAAACCCACGTTGATGTTGTTAGCGTGCTTTTGTGATTTATCTTTAAACTGAGTCATGCGGCTCAACTCGCCCATTTGGGTATAGCAGTTTAATGCCCAACCCAATTGCGTATGTTGTGGCACCTGTGACTGGATAAACACTGTACTCTTTTTAGGATCGACGCCACAGGCCAAATACAGGGCTAAGGTATCTAAACACGCTTCGCGCAATGCTTTAGGATCTTGGCGCACAGTAATGGCATGCAAATCAACTACACAATACAGGCAGTCGTGGCTATCTTGCATCGCAACCCATTGACGCAATGCACCCATGTAGTTACCTATGGTTAATTCGCCGGACGGCTGTGCACCGCTGAGTACTATGGGTTTGGTCATTACGTCATTGCTCCACTATCTATATATAAAAAGACTAAAAAAAATCGACTAAAGAACAGGTAACCCCCCATTACTTGGTAGGTTTTACCCAGTTCAGAATCTCACTAAATTGCTCACATACGGCATCTGGGCCACTGAGGCCAATATCTTCACCGTAGTTGTAGCCGTAGGTCAAGCCGATTGACGCTATCCCAGCCGCTTTCGCCGCTAAAATGTCGTTTTTAGAATCGCCGACCATCAATAACTCAGTTTTCTCCAATTGCCACTCATGCAATAAATGCTGCAGCGGCAAAGGGTCAGGCTTCATCTTAGCTAAGGTATCGCCACCTAACACTAAGCTGAAAAAGTCGTTAATCCCAAAAGCATTGAGTAATGGCATGGTAAAACGATAGGGTTTATTGGTGACAACCGCTAACTTAAAGCCTGCATCAAACAAAGTTTGCAGCACTTGATGCACGTCGCTATACAGCGCACTGTGCTTTTCAAGATTTTCTTGATAATGATGCATAAAAATCGGCATAGCCGCATCAAGGGTTGTTTGCTCAACATCCGTACCCAAAGCATGACTCATAGCACGGCGCATCAACATCTCTGCACCGTTACCGACCCAAGTACGAACTTGCGCCTCAGAGCAGCTCTTCAAACCTAACTCAGTCAAGGCTTCCTGCGTAGCAACGGTTAGGTCCGGCACACTGTCAATCAGCGTGCCATCTAGATCAAACGCAATCGCTTTAATCTTATCCCACATGGCTATGCCCCAACTTTAGCAAGTTCGGCACGCATCTCATCAACAACGGCCTTATAATCGGGCTTGCCGAAAATAGCCGAGCCCGCAACAAACATGTCCGCACCGGCGGCCGCGATTTCGGCGATATTGTCGACCTTAACGCCGCCATCGACTTCTAAACGAATATCAAAACCACTGGCATCAATACGCGCACGCACTTGGCGCAGCTTATCTAAGGTTGATGGAATAAAGGATTGACCACCAAAACCAGGGTTCACTGACATCAATAGGATCACGTCGAGTTTATCCATCACATGGTCAAGATAATGCAGTGGTGTCGCAGGATTAAACACGAGACCCGCCTTGCAACCGCACTCTTTGATGAGCTGAAGAGTGCGATCGACGTGCTCAGAGGCTTCTGGGTGGAAAGTAATAATAGACGCGCCCGCTTTAGCAAAATCAGGCACGATACGGTCAACCGGCTTGACCATCAAATGCACATCAATATCAGCGGTAATCCCATAGTTACGCAGTGCTTGGCACACCATAGGGCCAATCGTTAAGTTAGGAACATAGTGATTATCCATCACATCAAAATGTACTACGTCGGTTCCCGCATCTAACACAGCTTTTACATCGTCACCCAAACGGGCAAAATCGGCAGATAAAATTGATGGAGCAATCAAGAATGGACGCATAAAACACTCGCTGCTATTTGGATAAAAAGTGCCTTATTTTACCCTGAGCCAAGCTAAGCCTCTATAGCTAAAGCCACATTTCTGGCAATTGATCCGCTATGTCTATGTCAGTAAAGCAGCGCACTCTGCAGCTATCGCAGTAAATTGGGGCTTAGATTCGGTAAAATAAGCTAATATTTCCGAGCATTTTGGCTGGAATTGATAATTTTTTGTTCATAAACTAAGCGAGTTTGTTATACTCGAGGCGCAGTGCTGGTTCATTCCAAAGGAAGCGTTATGATGGAGCGGTTTAGTCAGTTTTCACACTATGTTAGGTCGGTGACATTCAAGTCATCTATGATGTTGGCATTTACTGCAGTTGTAGTGGCCACGCTAGCTTTTGGCGTTGAAAAACTGACGGAAAATACCGAAACTGCATCTTGCGCTTGTAGCAATGACACTCGTTACAACAATGCACTGCCCAGTAGCCACCCTAATAATCGCTGCGCCGATCAAGCACAAACCTTAAGCTGGAAAACGTGGCTTACAGGTAAAAACCGTTCGAGTCAGTTCCACTTTGTCGATCTACTTGAACTATTACATGGTCATCAAGATAAACCTATGGATGATCTCAAGCCCACTACGTCGCATCTCGCCTATTAATGCTTAGCCGCATTTGGCAAGTATTCCACAGTACCATTGCCGCCTTTTTCGGGGTACAAACTAGCGAAAATCGTAAAAAAGATTTTCAAACCAGTTCCCCATTGCCCTACATAGTGATGGGCATAGTGTTAGCTGTCATCCTAGTGGCAAGTCTGATGTTTCTCGTAGGACAAGTGCTTAGCTAAACGTTATTTATGTTGAAACTAGTCGTCTTTTGGATCGTAGTTTTCATCATATAGCGCCATCAACTCATCCACTTTATTACGACCACTGCCATTTTGGCTAATGTTGCGTTGCACTTGAATTTTCGCTAAATGCGCGCCGCGATATAACTCGCGAGTTAATGGAATATCGTGATTACTAATCAATACCGGAATACCACGCTCTAACGCGGTATGGCGCGAATGACGAGCCAGCAGTGCTTGATCGTCTAAACTAAAACCTGCACCAACATATGTCGTGAAACTGGATGTAGTAGATAACGGTGCGTAAGGTGGATCGCAATAGATAACATCGCCACTGCGTGTCTGCTCAAAGGCTTTTTCGTAACCAATGCATTTAAACTCAGCACGTTGCGCTTTTTCAGAAAAGGCCCAGATTTCCTTTTCGGGGAAATAAGGTTTTTTATAGGAGCCAAAGGGCACATTGAAGCCACCCTTACGGTTATAACGGCATAAGCCATTAAAACCATGGCGATTTAAATAAAGAAAATACACAGAACGCTGGAAAGGGTCGCGACATTTATTAAAGTCGGTCCGCACCTGATAGTAAGCTTCCTTTTGATTCATCTCATCGACAAACAATGCTTTAGCTGCGGCAATGTATGCTTCTGGTTGATGCTTCACTATCTGATATAACTCGATCAAGTCCTGATTAATGTCACAGAGCAGGTAGCTAGGATAATCCGTATTCAAGAAAACGGATCCTGCACCCACAAACGGCTCGACCAAACGGTCTCCTGCGGGTAAATAACTGGCTAAATCATCCACCAATTTAAATTTACCGCCAGCCCACTTAAGGAAGGCTCTGTGTTTTTTTATCATTTAACTTGATGAATGCCGACAAAAATAAAGGCCATGATTGTACTCTGTTTATTCTGAAATTTCACGATTTGAGAGACTTTCTTCTACTTGATAATCTTTCAAATCGGCCCATTTTCTGACCCAAGGTTGCTCAAAACGATACTCCTTAACCAATTGAGCCGCCGCATTCGAAGCCAATTTGCTACTGCTGTAGTGACCAACGAGGACAACCCACCGCTGTTTATACTTTGCGACTCGAACACCCTCGACATTCTCAAGACTCTTTAATGTCGAACGCAGGGTATCTAACTGAGCAACACTCGCTATTTGTACGGTATAACCTTTGAGTGGCTTTTGCGGTTCCAAAACTGTTTTATCAACCTTTGCCACCTCTGGCGCTGGGGACTGAACATCTACCGTTTTAGCTTGAGGCTCTGCATCCACAGTTGGCTCATCACCACCAAAAGACTTGCTACTGACTTCACCAACGATCACTAAGGCTGCATCATCAGGCTCAGGATGTGGTGCCTCACCATGGAATTCACTTAATGGATCGACAGCCGGTTCTGTTTTGGCTTTGGATGTTTCTATTTCGTTAACGGTCACGGGTACGGCGGCAAACTTTAATTGATCAGCGCGCAGAGCAAAATAGGGGGCTAAGATTTTTTGCCCATAGGACAAGAAAGCGGGTGAATCTATCGCAGGAAAAGTCGCAGTCTCTAGGGCTTGCTCTTCAGAAAATGGTTGAGTAACACCAAGCCAAATACCTAGCGCTAACAACATGCTCACAGCTGTCACCACAGCTTTATATTTCATCCAAGAAGATGTTTTCTCTTGCGGGCTATGCAAGGCTTTATCTAACAGATTGACCACTTCTTGCGGCGTACCCATTTGCTTCTCAAGCTGACTGCGTACGATTTCCCTTGGCGTAAAAGGGTTTTGATCGCTGTATCTCAGCAATGTTTGATACAAAGCTTCACGCTCTGGCATGGTTAACGGCTCAATACTGATAGGCAATATTTGCCGCCGCAATTGCTCGGGTAATTGTGGCAATAGGTCCGCTAAGAATGCCGGTGGAACCGTGAGCGTGACGGCAATATTCTTACCCGCACACTGGATCTGATTGAGAATAATACACTCAGCCCAGAGCGCCTTAGGTAATAAATGCGCATCATCGATAATAATATGTAAAGGTTTAGTTTGCGTGCTCGCAAGCCGCAACAGGGTATCGGCGAGGGGAATGTCGTCGTCAAAAATAGGGGATGAAATTAGCTGGACTAGAATTTTGCGGCGTATCTCAGCGTTATCGGCATGCATAGGACAAATCACAAATGCCGCATTTGACTCGTCAAAATCGGTCGCTAATCCGGTAACTAAGGTCGTTTTTCCTGAACCGCTGACACCAGAAAGCACCAGCAGCTGATCGCTATAACTGGCAACATGATGCATTCTTTGTATGAGGGCTTCCTGAGAAGGAAGCAAGACAGAACCCTGAAACGTCACTCGCCCACCACACAGTTTTTATGCGCAGCGAATAACCTGTTCAAGGGTAGATTCTGTGACTTGACTAAACACATCCGCGCGGCCTATTGCCGTTGGGAGCACCAGTCGAATCTGACCGCCTAAAACTTTTTTATCGCGTCGCATATGTTGAATGAAACTGTCGAAATCCATAGATTCCGGCGCACTCACTGGAAGTTCAAAAGCTTGTAGTAACTGTATGATACGACAAACTATTGACTCATCGATAAGCCCCAGTGCTTTAGCTGTTTTAGCAGCAAGGACTGTGCCAGCTGACACGGCTTCACCATGCAGCCAATTACCGTAGCCCATTTCGGCTTCAATCGCGTGACCAAAGGTATGACCCAGATTCAACAAAGCACGCACGCCCTGCTCAGTTTCATCTTGGCTAACCACATCGGCTTTAATCTCACAGCAACGAGAGATAGCATAAACTAATGCTTCGGCATCTAAGGTTTTTAGCGCCGTTACATTATCTTCAAGCCATTGAAAAAAATCAGCATCCCACATGATGCCATACTTGATGACTTCCGCCATTCCCGCCGCAAACTCGCGCGCTGGAAGCGTATGTAAACATAAAGTATCGATAAGCACGATTTGTGGCTGATAAAAGGCCCCAATCATGTTTTTACCAAGAGGATGGTTAACAGCCGTTTTACCGCCGACGGAAGAATCCACCTGCGACAATAAAGTTGTCGGAATTTGAATAAAATCGATCCCACGTTGATAACATGCCGCGGCAAAGCCCGTCATATCACCAATCACGCCGCCACCCAAAGCCACCAGCACAGAATCTCGACCATAGTTTTGCTGCAGCAATGCAGTAAAAATAGTATCTAGATGTGCTAAGTCTTTGAATTGTTCGCCATCGGGAAGGATAACACTCTCGACCTCACCAAACGAAGCCATCGTCTCTTGTATCTGTTTAAGATACAAAGGCGCGACAGTTTCATTGGTGACGATAAGAATACGTTTTTTAAGCAGGTAGCGAGACAAAGTCTCGCCATCACTCATCAAATTCTGGCCAATGTAAATGGGATAACTACGTACACCTAAATCAACCTGAATTTGCTTCATAAATTCTGCCTAAAAACCTAATTGCTCAATGATCTGATTTGCGACGATCTTTGCGCTTTGATCATCGGTTTTGACAATCACATCGGCAATTTCTTCGTACAATGGATTACGGATCTCTGCAAGATTCTCCAACACTTCTCGAGGATCATCCACTTGCAATAATGGGCGTCGCTTGTCTCTTTGAGTACGAGCAACCTGTTTGTCGATAGTGGTTTCCAGGTAAACCACAATGCCACGAGCAGACAGATGATTACGGATATCTTTGCTTTGTACTGAACCACCACCGGTGGCAAGGACGATACCTTGTTTCTCAGACAAATCAGCAATAACCTGAGCTTCACGACGACGGAAGCCTTCTTCACCTTCGACGTCAAACACCCAAGCAATATCAGCGCCTGTGCGTTGTTCAATCTCTTGATCCGAATCGTGGAATTCTAAATGCAGCATTTGCGCCAGATGGCGACCAATTGTGCTTTTACCTGCGCCCATAGGGCCTACCAGAAAAATATTACGTTTTTCAGCCATTTCTTGTACGTCTGAATCTTATTGAAAAGTATGCCTATATCGACTCAACATCAAGCCGACCTATATGTTACCTTGCTCTTATGAGACTTGACCGAGGATTATCTCAGCTTAGGGTCTACTATGGCAAGCCATGTGCGCTATTTATGCAAAGAATTGTATTCCAGTAATAATAAAGCCAGCAATCACTGCTGGCTTTAGTCGATACATAGCAAGTGCTTAGATCTTCTCACCGACTATTTTGGGGGTTACGAAAATAAGTAGCTCTTGGCGCTCATTTTTGTCTGTTGTGTTCCTAAACAGGAAACCGACTAAGGGAATGTCACCGAGAATAGGGACTTTACTCACACGGCTGATCAAGTTTTGCTGATAAATACCACCAAGGACTATGGTTTCACCGTTATCAACTAGCACTTGAGTGCCAATACGCTGGGTATCGATGGCGACAGCGGGGCCCGTTGGTGTGTCAACCGTCTTGCCCTGAGAGTCTTGGGTGATTTCCAAATCTAAAATAACGCGGTTATCAGGTGTAATTTGTGGTGTAACTCGCAAGGACAACACGGCTTTCTTAAAAGTGACCGAGGTTGCACCGCTTGAAGTCGACTGCACATAAGGGATCTCCACACCCTGCTCAATATAAGCCGCCTTTTGGTTAGAGGTGGTAATACGAGGGCTGGCGATAATTTCACCCTTATTTTCTTGCTCTAACGCACTCAATTCCAAATCAAGAATAGTACCATCTGCCAACTTAGCAACGTGGAATGCGATACTTGTTGGATTGGTCACTGCCGCAGGCAAATTAACGTTTAAACGTTGGTCTGGAGTTGGAATGATGCCGTTGGCAATACTCTGAGCACCTTCTAATGTACCAGAGGTTCCCTTACTGCCCTGCTGATCCGTTACGCCCCAACGTATGCCTAAGTCTTCAGAGACATCATCTTTGACCGTTACCATACGTGACTCGATCAGTACTTGACGAATAGGGATATCGAGTACTTCGACTAAACGATGGATGTTCTCAATCGTTTCTGCCGTATCTTTCACGAGTACAGTGTTGGTACGTTCATCGACCGCAACTGAGCCGCGTGGCGATAGTAAGCTAGAATCTGCGCTTTTCAGCAGCTCAGCAATGTCGATCGCTTTGGCATAGTTAATTTGCAAGTACTCAGAATACAAAGGTGCTAACTCTTTAACTTCTTGCCTATTTTTGAGATTTTGGCTTTCACGAATAGCCAACTCTTCGCTCGGTGCCACCATTAAGATGTTGCCTTCGATACGCTTATCTAGGCCTTTGGTTTGTAGAATCAAATCTAATGCTTGGTCCCAGGGCACATCGTCCAACCTCAAGGTGATGTTGCCTTCAACAGTATCACTCGTGACTAAGTTAAAATTGTTATAGTCAGCAATGATCTGCAAAACAGTACGTACAGGGATATTTTGAAAGTTAAGCGATAAAGTACGGCCATTGTATTTTTTAACATCTTTCTTGGCGGCAACTCTCTCAACTTTATTCATAGAGAGTCTAAAGAGATTATCCTCTTGCTTATAACTGAACTCATATTCACCAGCAATATCAACTAAAATGCGCGTTGTTAGATCTTCTTTAAATGTCTCGAAGCTTTTTACTGGCGTTGAAAAATCTTTCACATCCATAACATAAAGCAGATCACTATTAATATCAGTGTTATATAACTTAACTTCGAGTTTAGCGCCCACTTGCTCAACGTTAACGGCAACAGAGCGGTTATTCAAATAGACCAATAACTCACCGCCACCATTTTCATTACGACGAAAATCGATATTTTTAATGCTATTAACGAAGGGATTTTCTGCCTGAGTCTGAGCGCCTGCAACCTCATCATTAATAGTGAGTCGATATGAGTTGCCCATGACTGAACCTTGGTAAGGTTTCACTTTGGACATACCTAAGGTGACTTTAAGACGAGTATCTTGCTGCTCAGTCATCATGTCAGTTACACCGACTTGATTAATGGGTAAGCGATCCTTAGATAAACCAGAAATACTATTATCAAAGGTTAATACGAGCTCTGCAGGCGAGGCATTAGAGTCAATAACTGGCGGAGTGACCGCTTCTTCAAATACCAACTCTAGCTCTAACTGGTGGTCAACCAAGGCATGGTACTTAACATCCATTAATCGGTTTGCAGCATAACTCGATGGCAAAATTCCAAATACCAATGCGATCCCAATAACAGACTTGATTAAGCCTGAAGAAATTAACGGGACTTTTATCGCGGCAGAAGATTTCATTATTCCCTCATCCTTCGCTCGTTATTCTCCAGAAAGTTCTAAATTGCTCGTCCTTTCGGACCAACAACCTGAACCATCTGGAATTAATTCTACTACTTCGACATTTTGTGAAGTAACTTTAGAAATGCGTCCATTAAACAGACCTAAATACTCACCAACGCCCATCCGATAAACACTGCCGTCATTTGTTTCAACTAACGCCCAAGTTGTATCGGCTTCACTTAAGGTGCCACGCATTTTTAAATTATCTAAAGGATAAGTTTCTAATCGTCCTTTTCGACGCTTTAAGTCCGGTTGTAAACAATCTTTGCTGGTATCAACAACTTCTTCCGTTAACTCACGCGAAGGTGGTACAAAAGGGCTACGCATTAATTCGGCTTGATAGGCAAAATGCTCAAATCTTGGCGGCTCTTTCAAGGGCGGGATATGAGCAACGTGTTGCGCTTTGGTTGTAGTAACAAATAGCTCTAAATCACTACGATCGCCAACACAACCCATTAAAAAAAGACTCAAGGCTAACAAAGGTAAGAATTTCATTATTTCTTCCCCTTATTAGCAGGTTTTTCTGGCGGTAATTCAGCCCCTTCTTTAAAGCGGTATGTCTTGGCTAAGATATCCATTGCTAAGTTGCCGGCTTCATCTCGCTTAATGGTGAAATCATGGAGGCTAACGATACGCGGCAGCTTAGCGACACCACTCACCATACTACCTAGCTGATGGTAATCTCCCGTCACAGACATTTTAATTGGAAACTCAATATAGAAATCCCGCTGAATTTCGGCCTCCCAATTCAAACTATTAATTTTGAGTCCTGCATCCGTAGCGACAAAAGTTAAATCGTCTAGCAAACCTGGCATTTCATTTTCAGAGGGCAGCATCTTCAGTAACTCTGCAAACTGCACTTCCATCGTCGCTAGCTGCTCTCGGTAGAGTTTTAAATTTGCCGCAAGTTGATACTTATTCTTGAAATCATCTCTGAGCTGCACTTCTTTATCTTGCTCTGCGGTATAAATATCTACCGAATCGGAGACGACCAAGAAATATCCCGCAGCAAAAACACAGAGTGCTAAAAGGATCGCAAAAAAGGTTTTAACTTGATTTGGCCAACCACCAATATTTTCAAAGTCGATATCATTAAATTGACTTAGATCGAGTTTCATTTACTCGCTCCTTTTGTCATTTTCTCAGGCTCATCTACACTCGCGCCTTTAATAGTGACTCTCAAACTAAAACGCTGTAATTGCCGTAACTCTTCATTTTGGGTCACGATCGATTGCATATTAGGATCGGTTAACCATTCGGAAGTTTTCACTTTTCGCATCATGTTGGCGACGTTATTGTTCGATTCACTACGCCCTTCAATCAGCAACAAACTGCCCTTTTTCTCTAGGCTAGACAGATATATTCCTGGAGGTACAATTCGAACAAGCTCATCTAATACGTGAGTAGGCAAATTACGGGATTGCTGTAGATTAAGAATAATTTCTGTACGCCGCTCAATATCTTTCTTACGTTCAGTAATTTTCTTGATCTCAGAAATTTGTGTTTCAAGCAGACTGATTTCCGATTGCAAATAAGCGTTACGTGCTTTTTGCTCATCTGTCATAACATCTAATAAAGATACTGCGACATAGACTAAAATCGCCGACGCTAAAAATACTGCCGCTAAAATACCAATATAGTCGCGCTTTTGTTTTTCTCTCGCCTCTTCTCGCCAAGGGAGTAGGTTTATGTTCGCCATTGACCGTAACTCCTCAATGCTAAGCCACAAGCAACCATATATTTGCTGATTGTAGGTTGCAGCGCACTTTTAACCGACTCATCGGCATGCAAACACCCTTGAAAAGGATCGGCGATAATAGTGTGAACACCCAATTCATTCGTCAGTAAATTAGCCATACCTTCTAATTTAGATGTTCCACCGCATAATACGAGGTAGTCGACTTTATCTTTACCGCTGGAAGTGCAATAAATCTGCAGCGTACGTTTTATTTGTTGTAATAGCTGAGTTTGAAAAGGTGACAAAACTTCAAACATATAATTTCGTGGTAAGTCGCCTTCAATCTTTGCTTTCTCAGCTTGATCATAAGACATGCCATAGAAGGATAATATCGACTGAGTAAATTGCTCACCACCGAAAGCTTGCTCACGAATAAAAGTCGTCTCACCCGATTCAACCACAGAGAAAGTCGTCATATTCGCGCCGATATCAACCATAGCGACGGCTTTATGTTTCGCTCCTTCTGGAAGCTGAGCCAGAATTAACTCGGCAGCTCGACCTAAAGCGTAACCTTCAACATCCACCACTTTAGCCTCAAGTTCCACGCTATCCAGCGCATCGACTCTGACATCAATATTATCAGTGCGGCATGCGCTCAACAGCACATCAACTTTAGTAGGATCGGTACTGTTTACGTTTAGCGTTTCAAAATCTATGCTAACTTCATCGAGTGAATACGGAATAAGGTTATCGGCTTCAATTTCTATCTGTGCCTCCATTTCTTCCTCACTAAGGGAGGCATCCATGTAGATCACTTTCGTCATCACAGCAGAACCCGAAACAGAAACAGCGGCATATTTAACGGATTTAGGCAGGCTACGTTTTATTTGCTTAAGGCATTCAACAACGGCATCAGCATCACGAATATCATGATCGTTAACGGCCCCCTTCTTAATGGGTACCGCGGCATGACTCAATATTTTGTATCCGTCAGCAGTCTTACTCAACAAAATGGCCTTAACTTCATGGGAACCGATATCGATTCCCACCATCTGCGGAGCCTGACGCTTCCATAAATTTGAAAGCATATCCATTGTCACTTTTTTATTTATATTTCAGTAAAAGAGATTAGCACAAAATCAACTTGTTATACTTACTTGTATCGAATGTTTCATCATTTTACAAATGCTATTTTGTGAGTCTCACGTTTTTACTTCACCAAGACGTGTGCGCCTTATATACTGTCGCACTTAACAGAACATTAGGATAAATTTTGGTGAAGTGGTTAAAACGTATTGTTATAGCACTATTCAGTCTAGCCCTTTTGGGCGTAGGCGCCATTGTGGCAGCATACTTTTATGTTTTGCCGGATTTACCGGATGTTTCAACACTAAAAAATGTGCAACTTCAAACACCTTTACGTATTTACAGTAGTGACGGCAAACTTATTTCTCAATTCGGTGAGAAACGTCGCATTCCACTAACGTTAGACGAAGTGCCAAAACCTCTGCTACAGGCGTTTATCGCAACCGAAGATGCCCGCTTTTATGAACATGGTGGTATAGACCCTGTTGGCGTGCTTCGCGCCGCATTAGTGATGTTGACCACTGGTGAGAAAAAGCAAGGTGCGAGTACGATTACCATGCAAGTCGCACGTAACTTCTTCTTAACCCGAGATAAGACTATTATTCGTAAAGTGAAGGAGATTTTTATCTCCTATCATATTGAAGAGTTACTCACCAAAGATGAAATTTTAGAGCTCTACGTAAACCGCATTTACTTAGGCCAACGGGCCTACGGTGTTGGGGCTGCTGCGCAAGTGTATTTCGGTAAAAACGTGCAGGAACTCAGCTTATCTGAACTGGCCGTTATTGCAGGCCTACCCAAGGCGCCCTCTACACTCAATCCAATCACGTCACCTTCGCGTGCATTAGCTCGCCGTAATGTCGTCCTCATGCGGATGAATGAAGTCGGCTACATCAGCCAAACCGAATACCAAGCGGCACTACAAGAGCAATTGGTAGCCAGATATCATGGCGCTGAAATTGATCTCTATGCCCCTTATATTTCTGAAATGGCTCGGGATTACATGGTACAGAAGTACGGTGAAGAAGAAGCCTATACCAATGGCTACAACGTCTATACGACTATCTCATCGGATCTACAACTTAAAGCTCAACAGGCACTGCGTAATAACGTCTATGCCTATGATGAACGCCATGGCTACCGTGGTCCTGCTGCCGTGTTGTGGACGGACGAAAAACCTGAATCTGCTCAAATCAAAACTGAACTAGCCAAGATTGCTTCAGTACAAGAATTGCAACCCGCCGCAGTCATCAGCATTGCAGATCAGCAAGCAAGTATAATGACCGCCAAAGGCGAAACTAAAGTCATTACTTGGGATGGATTGAAGTGGGCACGTAAGTTTATTACTGATAAGCGTCAAGGCAGTGTACCGAAATCAGCTTCTGACATACTCAAGGTCGGCGAGCGTATTTGGATCCGTGATAACGGCCAATATTTGCAACTATCGCAAGTACCAGAAGTCGCCAGCGCAACAGTATCACTCGACCCCAAAAATGGTGCTATTCGCACTTTAGTTGGTGGTTATAGCTTTAGCCAAAGCCAATACAACCGAGTGACTCAAGCGAAACGTCAATTAGGTTCGAATATTAAACCTTTCATCTATGCCGCAGCATTAGAGAAAGGCTTTACCTTAGCGACCCTCATAGACAATGCGCCAATTAATAAACCCGATATCAGCCAAGGCACTGCATGGCGCCCTAAAAACTCACCCGATATCTATGGAGGCCCCACTCGTTTACGTGTGGGTTTAGCGCAATCTATTAACGTTATGTCTGTGCGTGCAATGCGACATGTCGGACTCGACGAAACCATTGCTCAACTCGTTGAATTTGGTTTTGATCCTAACGACTTACCTCGCAACGAATCGATTGCATTAGGTTCGTCTTCAGTCACGCCATTGCAAGTGGTTACTGCATTTAACGTATTTGCTAACGGCGGTTTCTTACTCGAACCTTTCTATATTGATCGCGTAGAAGATGCTTACGGCAATGTTATCGAAAAAGCGAACCCTACATTGGCCTGTAAGCCTAGCCAAAGTCTTAACCAACCAGTTACACCGAGCGATCCTGTGGCGTTCAGCGTAAGTGGAGACTCTGGTGCTGAGCCTAGTGCACCTGTTGCGCAGTGTTTCGATCAAACCGGTCGCTACGCTCCGCAAATTATTTCAGAGCAAACGGCATTCCTCATTACCGAAGCACTGAAGAGCGTGATCTGGGGCGGCGGCGATTGGAGTAAAGGCACGGGTTGGCAAGGTACGGCTTGGCGCGCAGCAAAATTGATTAAGCGCCATGATATTGCAGGTAAAACGGGTACCACAAACGAATCGCGCGACACTTGGTTCAGTGGTTTTAGCCCAGTCATCACTAGCACTTTCTGGGTCGGTTTCGACGATCACGGTCGCCAACTGGGCAGAACCGCATGGAATGCAAACGGCGAAAAAGATCAGATAACTGGCGCCGAAGCGGGTGCGAAAACAGCAGGTCCAGGCTGGAACGAGTTTATGAACAGTGTCTTACAAGGCACTCCTGAGACAACCTCGATTCCGCCAGAAGGCATAGTTTCGGTACGCATTGATTTAGCGACGGGTAAACTTACTCGAAAAACCGACTATACCAGTGCGTTCGAGTACTTTATTTCAGGTACAGAGCCGAAGGAATACATCAGCGAAACTCAGGATGAAAACAATTTATTCATCGATGCACCAACCGATGATTTATTCCAATAAACAAATGCTAAAAATTCATTACCACTAATTGTGGCCCAATAAAAAACGCGACATTAGGTCGCGTTTTTTATTGGCTTGAATTGTGGATTTGAATAACTCGCTAACGTACTTTCTTGGCCGCAATCGCCTGCTGAATTTGTGGCAATGCAGTACCACCGAGCACGTCACGTTTCGCTAAACAAGCTTCAATAGTCAGGTTTGGATAGACATCATCTTCAATGATAGCGGCAAAAGTTTTTAATTCGGCCAAGGAGAAATCCTCAAGCGGAATTTGCTTCGCTATCGCAGCAACCACGACTTCACCCACAACATGGTGCGCCTCACGGAAAGGCATGCCTTTAGACACGAGATAATCCGCAAGCTCAGTAGAATTTGCATAACCTTGCTGTGCCGCTAACAGCGCATTAGGGCGATTGACCTTCAAACCTGACAACACTAACGCCGCCATATCGAGGCAAATTGCCCAACTATCGACCACGTCAAACAGGCCTTCTTTATCTTCCTGCATATCTTTGTTGTACGCCAAAGGTAGCGCTTTCATCGTAGTGAGAATGCCCACTAAGCTGCCATAAACCCGGCCAGTTTTGCCACGGATAAGCTCTAATGCGTCTGGATTTTTCTTCTGTGGCATCAGGGATGAACCCGAAGTTACTTCATCACTCAGGGAAATAAAATTTGCCTCACCCGAGTTAAAGAAGATCAGATCTTCGGCCATACGGCTTAAGTGCATCATGCTGATCGATGCGGTTGAACAAAGCTCTACCACGTGATCTCTGTCTGATACGCTATCTAAGCTATTCAGCGTTGGCGAGGCAAAATTCAGCGCCGCGGCCAGAGCATGTCGATCCATCTTATAAGCTGTGCCCGCAAGGGCGCCTGAACCTAATGGACAGGTATTCGCGCGGGTTAACGCATCGGCTAAACGGCTGATATCCCGCTCAGTCATTTCCACATACGCTAAACACCAGTGACCAAATGTCACAGGTTGCGCGCGCTGCAAGTGAGTATAACCCGGCATTACCGCATCAAATTCACGCTCAGCCAACGCCAGTAATTCAGCATGTAAACCTTGAAGGCGCGCGAGTAATGCTTTGCCTTCGGATTGACACCAAAGCTTTAAATCGGTGGCAACTTGATCGTTACGACTACGACCAGTGTGCAATTTCTTACCGAGATCGCCCACTTTGGCAATCAAGGCCGACTCGACGAAACTGTGAATATCTTCAGCGCCCGAGGCGAGAATAATCGCCGGATCGCCCTGCACTTCCACCAGCAAATCATTGAGCGCTTTTTTCAAGTCGCTGCATTCAGTTGCCGAGATAATTCCCACGCTGGCAATCGCATCCGCCCAAGCAATGGAGCCGACCACATCCTGTTCGAACAAGCGATAATCCACGGGTAACGAATCGTTGAATAATTTGAATAGCGCGCTCGTTTCGCCCTGAAATCTTCCACCCCATAAAGCCATGCTAACTCCCCTTACTCACTGCTTATTTGAAATCGACTCATCTGAATCAAAAACTCAATCAAAACCTAAAAACAAAAAAGGGCGCTAGGCGCCCTTTTAAACGACCTATTACTTAGACTTTACATCATTAGCGTTGAGTGCGCGGATGCGGCTCGCTAATGAGTACAGGCGGATAAAGCCTTCTGCATGTTTTTGATCGTAAACTTGATCTTCACCAAAGGTGGCAAACGCTTCAGAGTACAAGCTGTTAGGTGAACGTTTCTTCACTGCGCTCGCTTGGCCTTTGTAGAGTTTTACCACAACTTCACCGTTAACTGATTCAGCCAGTGACTCAGATGCTGCCAGCAGTGACTTACACAGTGGCGTGAACCAACGGCCGTCATACACTAAATGCGCCATTTGTGCGGCAACTTGCTCACGCCAGTTACGGCTAGTCTTGTCGAGTACAAGCTCTTCAATTGCACGTAGTGCTGCGAACATCACAGTGCCGCCGGGTGTTTCGTAACAACCGCGAGACTTCATGCCGACTAAACGGTTTTCGGTAATGTCGATACGACCCACACCGTGTGGCGCAGCAATGGCGTTTAATGTCATCAGTGCAGCATAAGGCGTTAGGGCTTCACCATTCACTTTAGTGATACGGCCATGTTCTACTTCTAGCGACACATATTCAGGCTTGTTCGGTGCATCTTCAGGATCGGCAGTCAGTGTCCATACGCCTTTGCTTGGCTCGTTCCATGGATCTTCTAACTCACCACCTTCATGGGAAATATGGAAAGCGTTGGCATCACGGCTATAGATTTTAGTCGCTGACGCTGACGTCTTGATGTCACGTTCAGCTAAATAGGCCAGCAGATCTTCACGGCTCTGCATAGTCCATTCACGCCATGGTGCAATCACTTTTAAATCAGGTGCTAATGCGGCGAAGCAACCTTCGAAACGCACTTGGTCGTTCCCTTTACCAGTACAACCGTGGCACAGAGCATCTGCGCCCACTTTACGAGCCACTTCAACTTGCGCTTTAGCAATGATAGGACGCGCCATTGACGTACCGAGTAAATAAGTGCCTTCGTAAATCGCACCGCTCGCAATCGTTGGGTAGATATAGTCTTTAACGAATTCTTCTTTTAGATCGACGATATGACATTCAGAAGCACCTGAAGCTAAAGCTTTTTCAGTCAAGCCAACCAGCTCTTCTTCGCCTTGGCCGACGTCGGCGCAGAATGCGATGATTTCGCAGTTATCGTAGTTTTCTTTTAACCAAGGAATAATGGCCGAGGTATCTAGACCACCTGAATAGGCTAAAACCACTTTTTTCACGCCAGTATTTTTTATCTCGATAGACATCTTAAATTCCTATGACTCGTTTCTCTCAAGGAGAAAACAGGCTGCTAAACAGGGTTAATTTAACTAAATAAGGTTACCAGTACCGCATTTTGGGCATGCATCCGATTTTCGGCTTGTTGCAGAATTAAGGATCCTGCACCGTCCATCACTTCATCTGTTACTTCTACACCACGGTGGGCGGGCAAACAATGCATAAAGAAGTTAGCGCCCGCTTTCGCCATCAAAGCTTTGTTTACTTGGTATGGTGCAAACTTCGCTTTGATATCCGACAAAGGCGTTGGGTCGCCCATGGAAATCCAAGTATCGGTATAAATCGCATCGTGGCCTTCAATCGCATCGATATCTGAGGTCAGCACTATCTTGCCGCCATATCGTTTGGCGAGCTCTTGCACTTCTGCCACTACGTAGCCATCAGGAAAGTGACCCGCTGGGCAGATCACTGTCATGGTGGCACCGAGAATAGCCGCACAGTACATCAGCGAGTTAGTGACATTATTACCATCACCAACATAAGCTAATTTAGCTTTACTGACATCCTCAAACTGCTCTGCCAGAGTTAAAAAGTCAGCTAAGGCTTGGCAAGGATGATAAAGATCCGACAGCGCATTGATCACGGGCACTGAGCCGAACTCGGCTAATTGTTCAATGGTGGTGTGTGAATAGGTTCTCGCCACAATTGCGTCGGCCCAACATGACAGGTTAGAAGCAAAGTCAGCAACCGATTCCCGTTTTCCCAGTTCACCATTTTGCTGGTCTAGGTATAAACAGTGGCCACCGAGCTTATTAATACCGATATCAAAGCTAACGCGTGTTCTGAGTGAGGGCTTTTCAAATAACATCACCACACTCTTGCCATCCAGCGCATGACGATACTCAGCCGGATTGGCTTTGATCGTTTTTGCCAAGGCAATTAGATCCTGTAACTGCTGCTGGGTTAAGTCTTTTATCGATAGTAAATGCTTCATAACCTACTCCACTTATGGTTGGATTTGTGTTCCTACGGCTTCACCTTTTGCTAATGCGATTAATTGGCTTGCATCACGCCACGAGGCAACTTGTACCGCCTGCCCCATCCACTGTGCTACTTCGAGCGCAGCTTCAACTTTGACCTTCATTCCCTTTTCGATCACACCTTGCTTAACAAGGTCTGCTATCTGCTTGCCATTTAAACTATGGATGAGCTGGCCTTTACCATCGAGCACCCCAGAAACATCCGACAGCAGCACTAACTTGCCGCCCACTAATTTAGCTAAGGCCGTCGCCGCTTGGTCAGCATTGACGTTAAGCATTTGACCATCGTCCATCATGGCGATAGAGCTACAAATCGGCATCCAACCTTGCTCGAGGATAAACTTAAGATAAGTGCCATCGTTTGGCGTGACTTCGCCAACAAGGCCTAAACGCTCATCTTTAATCTTAGCCGAAACAGTATTGCCATCGGCAAGACTCATACCCACACTCACAATGCCAGCCTTAGTCGCTGCGCCTTGAAGGATTTTGTTCGAAGTGCCAGCAAGTGCGCCGGCAATAATCGGCATTTGCTCTGGCGGAGTCACACGTAAACCTTCTAACTTGACGGTCTCCATACCATTAGCCGCTAACTGCTCATCCACCAGACAGCCGCCGCCATGTACCATCAACACTTGCTGACCATTGGCTAACATAGCCGCAGCCGTATCCATCAATCGCGCCATCCCCATTTCACATTGCAGCAGCGCGCCGCCCACTTTAAGCACTAATACTGAGTTGTTTGTAGACATCTTGACGACTCTCTTAAATAAGGATGAACAATTAAAGGTTAAAATGAATCTTTATGCATTGCAGCGCTTGGCTGGCAGCACCTTTCATCAAGTTATCGATGGCACTGGCTACCACTAAGTAACCGCTATTCTCATCAAACTTCCAACCTAAGTGGCAGTTAGGTGTCAGCACCACATCGTCCACTTTCGGGAACTGATTGTGCTTTACAGTTACCAATGGCGCCTTGTCATACACACTATAGGCCGCGGCCACATCGGCAGTCGTAGTGCCTGGTTTTAGCTGTACGGTAATGGTCGCTAAAATGCCACGCTTAAAGTTACCAAGGTGCGGTGTAAATATCACTTCTTGGCCAAGCTGAGTGGCGATCTCGGGTTGATGTCTGTGGCCTAATACGCCGTAAGGTGTCAGGCTCACTTCACAAAAACTGGTGTGTAACTGCGCTTTACGGCCCGCCCCTGTTACGCCGCTCACGGCATTGATTACCGGATAAGCCGATGTCAGTAAACTCGCTAGCGGTTTTAACGCTGTCAATGATGCGGTCGGGTAACAACCTGGCACGGCAATCATCTTAGTCGCAGCGATTTCTTTAGTATTCCATTCGGCAAGGCCATACACGGCTTTGGCTAAAACTTCAGGATATTCATGCTCAAAGCCATACCACTTCGGATATTGCGCCACATCACTGAAACGATAGGCACCGCTTAAATCGAATACCGCTAACCCTTGGCTATAAAACCAAGCCGCTAAATGCAGGCTCACCGAGTGCTCAGTCGCTAACACCACGGCATCGGCTTCGGCAACGATTTTTACCTTAGCTTCATCGGACAATGGCGACAGCGTTAATGCGATATGGCTATAGCTAGGATACAAATCCGCTAAAGGCTTACCTTTATCTAAACTGTTTTCAGAAACATACAACCCTTGAATCGTCAGTTCTGCTTCTGCATGGATTAAAGCGGTCAATTGCGCGCCTGTGTAACCACTGGCACCAATAATGGCGATATTTTTCATGTTTTTTGTCTTATTAACCGAATCAAAGAAACTTAAAGAGTAGATGAATAGCTTACACGCAACCGCGCATATCTATGATGACAAGACTATCGTCGCAGGAAATCGTAATAGGTTGTTATTTTATTCACTGTCAGGCTAATACTGTACATCATGATATTCACTCTACAGGTCACAGGGGGTGACTCATCTCAACTGATGGCTAGACTACCACAAAGATCTACTTATGCAATATATGTGAATATATATTTTTAATTTATTTTCATATTTTAAGCTCAAACTGGGATATCGAAAACACGCCGCCCACTCAGCTAACTCGTTAATAACTCAGTTATCCAGGGTCAATATGAGCCAAATCAGTCCTTTTCATTAACAGCTAAGATACATGTCTGCAAAGCATAAAATGATGCACTTCATATTCACTTGCACTAATCATCAAAAAATATTGCGTGACTTCGCATTTCTATTGAATATTCTTCATCAAATACCGTGATTGGTTGCATATCGGATAAGCCAGTCGTATAAGTTATAAGTTCTGCTGTTGACCATAGCCCCAAGTGATAGGTATTGTGCTAACGGGCTAAATGCACAGCGGAATTTTCATGTTTTTCTATTCGGAGTAACTATGTCAGTAACCATGGCAGACAATATGACAGATATGTATGCGTCATTAAGATCGAACGTGAGTATGTTAGGCCAAATCCTTGGCGATACTATGCGTACCCATCTTGGGGACTCTTTTCTTGAGAAGGTTGAACAGATCCGTAAGCTTGCCAAAGACTCACGCCGAGGCGACCAAGCCGCCAGAGAGCAAATGCTCGAGTTACTGACAGCTTTGCCAGACGAAGAATTAGTCCCTTTTGCAAAAGCTTTTAACCAATTTCTTAACTTAGCTAACTTATCCGAGCAATTTCATACTATCAGTCGTAATTGCGACGAACTTGTCTGCGTGCCAGACCCAGTGGAACAACTTCTAGGACGCATGCTCAATGGTCGTGTCGACCAAGCTAAAATGCTCGACTGTCTAAAAACACTGGATATTGATCTGGTGCTAACAGCGCACCCCACTGAAATATCCCGTCGCACCCTGATCCAAAAATACGCCGCCATTGTCGACTGCTTAACAGAGCAAGAAAACGACCAACTGTCGGATAGAGAACGTCAACAGATCAATCTGCGCCTGCGTCAATTAATTGCGCAAATATGGCACACCAATGAGATCCGCCGCGAGCGCCCAACTCCAGTAGATGAGGCTCGCTGGGGATTATCCACCATTGAAGAGTCACTCTGGCATGCGGTGCCTGACTTCTTAAGACAACTTAACGATCGAGTGCAGCAACGCAC
This sequence comes from Shewanella sp. SM95, assembly GCF_025653595.1. NCBI lineage: Bacteria > Pseudomonadati > Pseudomonadota > Gammaproteobacteria > Alteromonadales > Shewanellaceae > Shewanella > Shewanella sp. SM95. The sequence goes on along the minus strand of NZ_JAKKSE010000013.1, from coordinate 4,567 downwards.
AGGGCAGCAATTACCGATTGATATAGCGCCAGTGCGCTTTTCAAGCTGGATGGGCGGCGATCGCGACGGCAACCCGTTTGTAACTGCCAAAGTCACCCAAGAGGTGCTCGATCGTAACCGCCATGCAGCCGCCAGATTATTCTTAAAAGATATCGTGCTGCTGGTCGGTGAACTGTCGATGGAAGAAGCCAATGATGAGTTAAAGGCTTATACCAATAACAGCTGCGAACCTTACCGCCACGTGCTGCGATCTATTCGTCAAAGACTGCGTGACACCATAGATTATTTAAATGCGCGCATCGAAGGCCACAATCCTGAAGTCGATAAGTCGAGCCTGATTTGGCAAGAAAGCGATCTCAAAGCACCGTTAGAAATGCTTTATAAGAGTTTGACCGACTGCGGTATGCGCTTAATTGCCAACGGTTTATTGCTCGACATTCTCCGCCGTCTCGCCTGTTTTGGCATTCATATGCTCAGGCTCGACATTCGCCAAGACGCCAGCCGTCACAGCGATGTGCTCGCCGAGTTAACTCGCTATCTCGGCATGGGTGATTTCAACCATTGGGATGAAACCGAGAAGCAAGCCTTCTTATTACGTGAACTCAGCAACCGTCGTCCACTGATCCCAAGTAACTGGCAACCCTCGGCCGATGTGGCCGAAGTGCTTAATACCTGTCGTTTGATTGCTAAACATCCGGTAAAAGCACTCGGATCCTATGTGATTTCGATGGCGGGTAAACCATCAGATGTCTTAACGGTTTTACTGTTACTCAAAGAAACGGGCTGTTCGCACCCAATGCGTGTAGTACCGCTGTTTGAAACCTTAAGTGACTTAAACAACGCCGCGGCCTGTATTACCGATTTGCTCGATATCGACTGGTATCGTGGTTATACCAAAGGCATGCAAGAAGTCATGATTGGTTACTCTGACTCAGCTAAAGATGCCGGCGTAATGGCGGCGGCTTGGGCTCAGTATCACGCTCAAGAGCAGTTAGTGGCGGTCTGTAAACAAGCGGGCGTCAAGCTTACGCTATTCCATGGCCGTGGTGGCAGCATTGGTCGCGGGGGTGGTCCTGCACACAAGGCTATCCTATCGCAACCACCAGGTTCGGTAGATGGCCGCATTCGTGTGACTGAGCAGGGCGAAATGATCCGCTTCAAGTTTGGCTTGCCAAAACTCGCGGTTCAAAGCTTGGCCCTGTATACCTCGGCCGTATTGGAAGCAACCCTATTACCACCGCCAGAGCCGAAGCAAGAATGGCGCAATTGCATGCAACGTATCGCTGAAGAATCAGTGGGTGCATACCGTGGCATAGTGCGTGATGAACCTGATTTTGTGGCTTATTTCCGCGCGGCAACGCCAGAAGTGGAATTAGGAAAACTGCCACTCGGCAGCCGCCCAGCTAAACGTCGTGTCGATGGCGGGATTGAAAGCCTACGGGCAATTCCGTGGATTTTTGCTTGGTCGCAAAACCGCTTGATGTTACCTGCATGGCTTGGCGCCGGTGAAGCACTTCAAGCCGCCTGTGAACGCGGTGAAATGGGCTTACTGCAAGAGATGGAACGGGAATGGCCTTTCTTCAGCACTCGCATTTCAATGCTAGAAATGGTCTACGCCAAGGCGGAACCTAATTTGGCCCGCTACTACGAAACCTGTTTAGTACCTAAGGACTTGCATCACTTAGGCGAAACCTTGCGCCAACGCTTAGATCTGGGCATTAAAGTCGTGCTTGAGCTGACAAAATCGGATAGTTTAATGGCGCATACACCGTGGAATCGCGAATCAGTTAAACTGCGAAATCCGTATATCGATCCATTAAACTTCTTACAAACCGAGCTATTAGCGCGGACACGTAAGGAAACAACCGAAACTCCTGCGTCTGAACATGTGCAATTAGCGCTAATGCTGACTATTGCAGGTGTGGCAGCGGGTATGAGAAACACTGGTTAATGAAAAAACTTTCCCGCACGATTTGCTTGGGACTGACTGTACTGCTTGGCGGCTGCGTCTCGCAGTACAGTATCAGCGAGCACGAAATGGAGCAGTACCTCAGTAAAGAGATCCATTTTGAGATTAAACAAGGCAATCAATTAGTTGGCGCAGAAGTACGCATTAACGACATCAGTGTCAAGCTAGGTGCAAAACCTGACACTATGAGCGTAAGTGCCACAACTCAAGTATCAATTAAGAATCCGATCTTTCCATTGAGTGTCAAACTCACTACGACTTTCGAAGCCAAGCCTTGGTATGACAGCGCAACGCACAGTGTCTATCTGCGCCAACTCGAATTAGTCAAAGTGGAATCAACGCCCAAGGATATTGAAAAAGCGATTAGCAGTGCCACGCCGCAGGTGATGGGTTATCTAAGGCAATTCTTAGAAAACCAGCCTGTGTATGTACTAGATACCAAGGACAGTAACCAAGCACTGATGGCAAAAATGACCGAAAGCATTCAAGTTGCCCCAGGCAAATTAGTGCTTAAGTTCACTAAATAATCTGCCATTTTTGTATCTCTGTAGAAGTTAAAATGCTCCCTCGGGAGCATTTTTGTTGGCGGGTTTAAACTGGTATATGCCCGTATAAGAGTTACTTACTGAATCGCCCAATCGACTGATAATCGACGATCACAGCTTCAGCTAAAAGCTCACGTCTTAGCATATCGTAAGCCACTGCAGCACTTAAACTCCGTACCAGATCCCGTGAACGTCTCGGTAGTTTAATCATCTGACTATAAACACCGCCGCGAGTTGCTAAAGCGATCGCCACAGTGCCCACAGGTTTCTCATCTGTGCCACCATCGGGCCCCGCAATTCCACTGGTTGCCAGTGCATAGTCACTATCTAAAATTTGCCTTGCCCCCTTAGCCATTTCTTCCACAGTCGCAATAGAGACAGCACCATGATCATCTAAGGTTGAAGGATTAACACCTAACACGCGAACTTTAGATTCATTACTGTAAGTCACTAATCCGTGCTGTAAGTAAGATGAACTGCCAGGGAAATCAACTAACTGACTGGTGATCATGCCGCCAGTGCAAGACTCGGCAACGCTTAAGGTCAAGCCTGAGTTAAGCAGCTTATAATGAATTTCTTCGGCAAGGGTGGCTTTATCTTCCGCCACAACCGCAGTACCCAGCACCATTTTGATGTGCCCAGCGACGCGAGGTAATACCGCAATCGCCTTCTCGCCACGGGCGAAAATCTTAATCTCAATATGCGGCATAGAAGAGCGGTAACCAATAGTAATGCCTTCTGGCAGCTCTAGCGGTTCTAACTTATCTGCCAAAGCGGACTCACCTTGGCCTATGGTCAATAGTTTCTTTAAGGCGACCTTAGCATCAAGGTTAAACTCTTCGCGAATAAAGGGCACAAACTGCTCTGTAACCATGTGCTTCAGCTCAAAAGGCACACCAGGCGTAAAGAATAACCAAGCGCGGTTAAGCTTAACTCTAAAACCACAAGCGGTTCCAACGGGGTTATCAACCATCACAGCTGAGGCTGGTAGCATAGCTTGCTTGAGATTACTTAAAGGCATTTCACGGTTATTACGGGTAAACCACTCCTCTAAACGCTCACGCCACTCCGCATTCTCAACCAATGGTTCGCCCTTCGCCTTCGCCATCGCTAAAGCAGACATATCATCACTTGTCGGCCCGAGACCACCATTAACGAGAATCACATCTGCATGTAAGCTACGTTCTTGGAAAACCGCAATCAGATCCTCAAGGCGATCGCCGACGGTTACTCGACGCTGGATCTCGACACCATGCTCCATCATAGTACTAGCAAACCAAGCGGCGTTGGTATCAACAATCTGTCCCGCCAACACCTCTTCCCCAGTGCAAATCATCTCTAACTTCATCTCAGATCCTTATCTACCCCAATAAATTAAAACATAAGGTAAGTAACCGCTTAACTAATAGCAATAGCTAGGCTCGATCGAGAACTAAGATCGCTGTAGCAAAATCGGAGCATTGACAAAATAACCGTACAAATAACCAACAACCATTACTTATTATTGATGTCATGAAGAGTGAAAGAGAGTGTTAAGGAGAGAAAAATAGGAGGAAAACTGACTAATTGAATAGACACTAGGCTGGATTTAACAAATTGCAGACGTAAAAAAGCCAGCTTATTCAGCTGGCTTGGTTACATCTCAATGAGATAATTAGGCGCTTGGCGATGACCTACTCTCACATGGGGAGACCCCACACTACCATCGGCGCGTTTGCGTTTCACTTCTGAGTTCGGGATGGGATCAGGTGGTTCCACAAGGCTATTGTCACCAAGCAAATTCTGTTTATTACCGTGTCCATCWCTGGCTCACGCTAATAATAATTCGGAAAGCTGATTTTCTTTGTTTGAGTTCAAACTTCATCAAGTGTCGATATTCTGTCTAAGGCTTTTCGTACGACCTCCATGGAAGGAGGAAGTGCTAGAAAATGTCTGGAACATTTTCAGTAAAACCCATCTGGGTTGTATGGTTAAGCCTCTCGAGTCATTAGTACATGTTAGCTCAACGCCTCACAACGCTTACACACCATGCCTATCAACGTCCTAGTCTCGA